>NZ_JBALOW010000022.1:45291-69663 GCF_036965085.1 Bacillus sp. JJ1532 | reverse complement strand
ATCTCCCTGTTAGGTGCCCATCCGCATGGGAATTAGCCGCCAACGGTCATCACTCGCCCAATTAGATGCCCGTCCACACAGAAAATTGCCGTACACGGTCATCAATCTACCTTATAGGTGCCCGTCCGTACAGAAATTTGCCGTAAGCGGTCATCAATCCCCCCGTAAGGTGCCCGTCCGAATAGATATCCGCCATCAGCGGTCATCAGAATTTTAATGTAACCAATCTTTTCAATTCCAAGGGACATAAGCCCACGTTCTTGCTGCTTGACAATGCCAAAGTAGGACATTATAGTTAACTACATTAATAGTTAAACAGTTGAACAATTAAACTATAGAATTAAAATGAAGAAGAGAGGGTGAATCCATCTTAATGACAGATATAGAAATTAAAAAGCTTATTGATAAATATGTGGAGTTATCTTTTTCCGTTCACCGTAAGGCAGAGTCGTTAGTGAAGGAACAGATTGGCAGTGATTTAACGAATGATCAGCATTATACATTAAGGTATATTCGAAACAACGAGTCCTGCACGTCATCTGAATTAGCCGAACAATTTTATGTGCAAAAAAGTGCGATCACAGCAATTATTACGCGTCTTTGGGAGAAGGGTCTGATCCAGCGTACCCGAGATGAGAATGATCGACGAGTTGTTTACTTAACGCTTACAGATAAAGGAAATGAACTGTTCAACCAAACTGAGGAACGCGTTCATAAGCTTGTTGAATCCTTTATTACTCAATTTGATCAAGCGGAAATCACCCAATTTATTAAAACCTATGAAAAGCTGAATCAAATTTTGACAGACAGTAAGAATCCACAAGTGGAGGAATAGAGCGTGAATGGAATAATAAAAAATAAATGGCTTGTGATGATTGCTTGGATTGCCATAGTTGCCGGCCTATTGATGTCAGCCCCGAATATGGCCGAATTAGTCCGAGAAAAAGGGCAAATTACAGTCCCGGATGAGTATTCATCTTCTCTTGCAGGAAACATTATGGATGACGTCCGCAAGCAGGAGGGCGGCGGAGATGAGACGAGTGTGGCTCTTGTTTTCCATAATGACAAAAAGCTTTCTAAAGAAGATATAACGGAAGCTGAAAAGGCTATTAATCTTTTAAAGGATAAAGAGAAGGAGCTTGGTATTACCGATATTCTTACCCACTTTGATGAGGAAAATTTAAAGGAGCAGCTCGTTTCAAAGGACGGGAAATCGATTCTTGCATCCGTTACAATCAGCTGGCATGACCGCGAGCCGAAAGAGCTGAGGGATACTCTATATGGCACACTTAAAGATATTAAAGTAGAACATTATTACACTAGTGAGTGGCTTATCAATGAGGATTTAATGACGAGCTCCCAAGAAGGATTAAAGAAGACTGAAGGGATTACGGTCGCCTTCATCTTGATTGTGCTTTTGCTAGTGTTTAGATCGGTTGTTGCGCCAATCATTCCATTACTAACGGTTGGTTTTACTTATCTTGCATCACAATCCATTGTCGGATTTTTGGTGGACAAATTTGATTTTCCGTTATCGAATTACACACAAATTTTCTTAGTGGCCGTTTTATTTGGGATTGGTACAGATTACTGTATTTTACTTTTAAGCCGATTTAAAGAGGAGCTTTCGCAAAAGGAAAGTATTGCAGAAGCCATTGTGGAAACGTACCGCAATGCGGGACGTACTGTATTTTTTAGCGGTGTTGCCGTCATGATTGGTTTCGCTGCAATCGGATTCTCTCAATTTATTCTTTATCAGTCCGCAGCGGCTGTTGCGATTGGTGTTGCGATTCTGCTTATAGCTTTATTTACGATTGTTCCGTTTTTCATGGCTGTATTGGGACGGAAAATTTTCTGGCCTTCCAAGAAAACAGCTGATCATGGGGAAAGCAAGCTTTGGGGAGCGGTTGGGAAATTTTCATTGGCACGGCCGTTTCTAGCCTTAATCATTGTCGCAGCAATCTGTGTGCCATTCCTCGCAACGTATGACGGGGAATTATCCTACAACTCATTAGAGGAAATTAGCGGAGATGTGAACTCTATCAAGGCATTCAACGCCATTGCAGATAGCTTTGGCCCTGGAGAATCGATGCCTACGAAAATCGTGTTGAAAAATGATGAAAAAATGGATTCCCCAGAATATATTGGCCTAGCAGAACAAATCAGCAAAGAGTTAGAAAAGGTTGATCTAGTGGACACCGTCCGTTCCGTTACACGTCCGACTGGAGAGCCTTTAGAAGACTTCTTTGTTGCCAAGCAAGCGGAAACTCTTGAAGAGGGACTTGGCGAAGGAAAAGAAGGAATTGATAAAATTAGTTCAGGCTTAAATGAAGCAGGAACGGAATTATCAAAATCTGAGCCCAAATTAAAGGAAGCGACAAATGGCATCCAAGGGCTAATTTCTGGGACGAATGAAATACAAACAGGACTTCAAGCGATACAAACAAATCTTGCAAAAATTGAAAATGGCATTCGGCAAGGCTCAGCAGGTTCCGATCAAATCAAAGCGGGCTTAGAAAAATCAAAAGCGGGTGCTGAGGAGTTATTAACAGGTTATCAACAGTTGCTTGGAGGCTATCAAGAATTACAAGGTAACTTAAACGTCCTTACAGAAAACTATCAAAAGGTTGGCACCGGTTTAGCTAGTTTATCTGATGGAATCATCCAAGCAAACGGTGCGATGTTTGGCTATATAGAAAACAAATATACAGATCTTGGAGCAGACCCGCAGTATCAGGTGATGAAACAAACGATTAATGGGCTGCAGCAGCAATTAACAGGCCTTTCTGCAAATGTACAAGAGTTAAATGCTGGTTTAGCAAAAATAAATGGCGGAATGGCTGGAGCAAATGCGGGTTTTGAAAAAGCTATTGCTGGCCAAAGCGGTCTTGCTGCTGGCCTTCAGCAATTAATCGCAGGAATTGAAGCCCAGCAGGCTGGTCTAAATCAATTAGCGGATGGGCAAGGACAGATTGTCAGCAATGTACCTAAGCTGACAAATGGATTAGGAAGTCTAAATGAAGGTCAGAAGCAGCTGCTTGCTGGATTTGGCGATTTAGGCGGGCAGATTGGTCAGCTTACGGAGGGCTTAAGTCAAAGTACAGAAGGCTTAAATCAAGTATCTGAAGGACTTGGCTCTGCTCAGAATTATTTATCTGGTTTATCTGGCATTGGCACACGGAATGGATTTTACCTGCCTGATGATGTGCTAGAAAATGAAGATTTTGCCCGCGTCTTAGACGTTTATATGTCTGCAGACCGCAAAGTGATGACAATGGATGTTATCTTTAAGGCGAATCCATATTCTAATGATGCAATAAATCAAGTAGATGAAATTAAGTCAGCAGTTAAAAGGGCAACGAAAGATACAAAGCTTGAAAATGCGGTGGTGGCAGTCGGCGGGGTAACAAGCACGAATGCTGATTTAGGCCAATTGTCTGATCAGGATTACTCGCGCACAGTTATTCTAATGCTTGCTGGAATTTCGATCATTCTTGTCTTTTTATTCCGGTCGATCATTATGCCAGCCTATATTATTGGTTCATTAATTTTAACGTATTTTACATCGATGGCTATTAATGAAGCTGTATTCGTCCATATTTTAGGCTATTCTGGCATCAGCTGGGCTGTTCCTTTCTTCGGTTTTGTGATTCTGATAGCCCTTGGAGTAGATTACAGTATTTTCTTAATGGACCGCTTCAATGAATATAAGAATCTATCTGTTGCTGAGGCCATGCTGCTCTCAATGAGGAAAATGGGGACTGTCATTATCTCTGCTGCCATCATTTTAGGAGGAACCTTTGCCGCGATGATGCCTTCTGGAATGCTGTCATTACTCCAAATTGCAGCGATTGTCATTGTCGGATTATTCTTATACGCCGTTATCATGTTGCCATTGTTTATCCCAGTTATGGTCAAAAACTTTGGAGAAGCAAATTGGTGGCCATTTAAAAGAAGTACGAATTAATTAATGTGAAGCAGCCTGTTACGGGTTGCTTCTTTTTTTCACAATTTGTTCAAATTGTTTAAAACCAATCATTGCAATTTTAAAAATAATGGTTGACTCATCCTTGGATGGAAAGTAGAATAAAAACAGACGAGTGATAATAATTATCATTATCACAGATTAAAAAAATAAAAAGGTGGACTCATACATGAAATATTCAAAATTATTAAAGCCTTTCCTAGCAAGTGCTTTATTAACAGTTGGGTTAGCTGGATGTGGAGCAGCTGATAACAGCTCTGAAGGCCAGAAACCTGCTGAAGAACCAAAAAAAGCTGAAAATCAAGAAGTCAATATTTATACAGCTAGACATTATGAGGCCGATGAAGAAGTGTATAAGAAATTTACAGAAGAAACAGGCATTAAAGTTAATGTTGTTAAAGGGGAAGCAGAAGAGCTTATTGAGCGTTTAAAGCGTGAAGGAGAAAGCACACAAGCGGATCTATTTATTACTGTTGATGGCGGAGTTCTCGCAAATGCAAAAAATAATGATGTTCTTCAGCCTGTACAATCTGATATTCTTAATAAGAATGTCCCAGCTCACTTTAGGGATAAAGATAATAATTGGGTAGGAATGTCAACAAGAGCACGTGTTATTGTTTACTCTAAGGATCGTGTAAAACCAGAAGACCTTTCTACATATGAAGCTCTAACGGAGGATAAATGGAAAGGGAAAGTATTGGCACGTTCTTCAACAAGTTTATACAACCAATCTTTACTAGCTTCATTCATTGAGTTAAACGGCGAAGAAAAGGCTGAACAATGGGCGCAAGGCATTGTGAATAACTTTGCTCGCCAGCCTGATGGCGGTGACCGTGACCAAGCTAAAGCGATTGCAGCTGGAACTGGTGATGTTGCGATCATGAACACTTACTATGTTGGATTGCTTGTGAATTCGGCAGATGCTGAAGAGGCAAAAGTCGGCGAAAGCATCGGTGTCTTCTTCCCGAACCAAGAAACAAATGGAACACATGTGAATATTAGCGGAATTGGTTTAACAAAGCATAGCAAAAACCCTGAAAATGCAACAAAATTAATTGAATACATGACAGGTATTGAAGCACAGGAATATTTATCTGCAAATAACTATGAATTCCCAGTTAATCCTGAAGCAAAGAAGCCAGAACTTTTACAAACTTGGGGCGATTTTAAAATGCAAGAGCTTAATTTTGATACTTTAGGACAACATAATCATAAAGCGATTGAGATCTTTAATAAAACAGGTTGGAAGTAAAAATGGGTATAAACCAAATCAAACAATTCTTTAAAAAAGATTTTAATAGCTGGTGGGTCATCAGCATGATGGGGGCGGCGGTTATACTGCTGCCCATCCTGTTTATCTTTTTCTCGCTATTTCAGGAGCCAAATGATAACTGGTTTCAAATACGCCAGTATTTATTAAAAACATATGTAGCAAACACGGTAATCCTTGTCGCATTAACAGGGATTTTTACTGCGTTTTTGGGGGTTACGCTTGCATGGCTTACCTCAGCATATGATTTTCCGCTTAAACGCTTCTTTCGCTGGGGATTATTATTGCCGTTAGCCATTCCGCCCTATATCGCTGCTTATACGTATCGGACGATGTTCAGCTATACGGGAGTGATTCAATCAACATTCCGCAACCAATTTAATTACCAAATTGATCCCGAGCTGCTGTCGATTTCATCCCTGCGCGGGGCTATCTTTATTTTTACATTATTTCTTTTTCCTTATGTTTATATAATGACGAGGGCCTTTTTGGAAAGCCAAAGCTCTTCGTTTTTCGAGAATGCGAGGCTACTTGGAAGAAAGCCGCTAGCAATTTTTATCCAGGTAGTATTGCCGCTCTCAAGACCGGCTATTGTGGCGGGCGCCGTTTTGGTCATTTATGAAGTGCTAAGTGATTATGGGGTTACTAGCTATTTTGGCATCCATACAATATCAACCGCGATTTTTCAGACATGGTTTGGGATGTATGATATTGATTCAGCAATGAGGCTGGCGGCATGGCTAATGGTCGTAATTGTTGGATTGTTTTTCTTAGAAAGACTGTTGAGGCAAAGACGCCGTTATAATCTAAATAATAAATCAAGACCGCTTGTGCCAATGAAGCTGAAGGGAATAAAGGCTGCTGCTGCTTTTGCCTATTGTGGGATTGTGTTTTTGCTGGGATTTCTCATTCCATTGATACAGTTAATAGCATGGGCAAAGCTGACATTTAGTAAGGTTTGGAGCGATACCTTTTATACACTATTTTTTCAAACTGTTTATGTGGCGGCCATATCAACCTTTATTATTCTCATTCTTTCAGTGATCGTTGCTAATGTATGCCGAAAACACACGGCGGGTTCCTATATATTAGCAAAATTAACAACAACAGGATACTCCATTCCGGGTGCGATTATTGCGATAGGCGTACTTGCAATGTTTATTACACTTGATAAATGGCTTGCTCCTGTTTACTCCTTAATAGGTTTAGGAAAAGCACCATTGATCTTGAGTCTCTCGTTAGTTATGCTGATTGTCGGCTACGCGATCCGTTTTATGGCGACAGGATTTAATGCGGTTGAAGTAGGATTTGAAAAAATCGGCACAAAATATTCTGAAGCGTCTAGAATGCTCGGGCTTAGCATGACGAAAACGTTTTTTAAAGTAGATCTGCCTTTAATTAAGGGAGCTTTAGTCAGCGGATTTATTTTAACATTTGTTGAAATTTGCAAGGAACTTCCGCTAGCATTATTGTTAAGACCATTTAATTTTGATACCCTGGCGACGAAGACTTTTCAGTATGCAAAGGATGAACAAATTTATGAGGCATCGATTTCATCCTTGATGATTATTGGCATAAGTGTATTGTCGGTTGTAGTATTTCAAATGATTGATAAGAAGGTGCAGCGATGAAGGTAGTAGATATAAAGAATCTTGAATTTGGCTATACACGAACGGGAACACCGATTATTGATGATTTCTCCTTTACGATGGATACGGGAGAAATCGTTGGTATATTAGGTCAGAGTGGAAGCGGGAAAAGTACTTTGCTGCGCTTAATATCGGGATTAGAGATGCCTACAAAAGGGACCATAACCGTTGCAGGTAAAACGGTTGTCGATGATCGTATATTTGTTCAGCCAGAGGACAGAGGGGTTGGGATGGTTTTTCAAGATTATGCCTTATTTCCTCATATGACTGTGAAAGAAAACATCCTATTTGGCTTATCGCGAATGGCTAGAAAGGATCGGAAGCCGCGTGTACAGGAAATGCTCGAGCTTGTCTATTTAGAGGATTTCGGAGATCGTTATCCTCATGAGCTAAGCGGAGGCCAGCAGCAGAGGGTGGCATTGGCGAGGGCACTTGCCCCAAAACCAAAAGTATTATTAATGGATGAACCATTTAGTAATTTAGATGCAGATTTGAAAGAATCCATCCGTGAAGACTTACTCTTAATCTTAAAAAAAGCAAATATGACCTGTATGATTGTGACTCATGATCGCCAAGATGTTGAGGCCATTTGCAACTACAGCATCACCATGTGTCCGCTCGTAGTCGAACAAGGAGCAGCAGGCGAGAAATTTCAAACCTTATAATCATCGGAACTATTTAGCGGACTTGCTTGAGGCGGGTTCGTTTTTTGTTTTTGGCTGAGATATTGGTTCATGGGACGCGAAAAATGTACCTCACATGTAAAACGGTAGTCATGAATGGGTCATGGAGCTCGTTACCCGAAGGAGTTAACAAAAACGGAAGTCATGAAGAGTTCATGGAGCTCGTTACCCGAAGGAGTTAATAAAAACGGTAGTCATGAATGGGTCATGGAGCTCGTAATCGGAGGGAGTTAACAAAAACGGTAGTCATGAATGGGTCATGGAGCTCGTAATCCGAAGGAGTTAACAAAAACGGAAGTCATGAAGATCCGAAGGAGTTTACTAAAATGAGAGTCATAAAGAATGTGCTGCTTCGATAAACCATGAAAATAAAAAACTGGATATTGTTAATCCAGTTTTTCTAGAGTTTCTATTAATAAATATTCACAAGCCCGCTTGAAACAGAGACATTTAATTGGTATTTTCCATTACCTGATTTACCGCTGATTTTGTTTTTATCTTGGATTTTATCGGTAAGTGGAATGTCTGATTTAATGATTCCACTGCTTACCTTGCCATTTAGTGTAAAGTCAGCATTCTCTGGAAGATCAAGCTTTAAATGCCCTGAGCTAACCTCGACATCGATATGGTCCGTAACTTTATCCATTTGAATATCTAATTGTCCTGATGAAACATCGGCATTTAACAATCCTTCATACTGGCGGATTTTAACAATCCCAGAGTTTACGTCTACAGTGCCATCATTCGTTGTTAAAGAATTGATCGTAATCATACCAGAGGAAACATCATTGCGGAATTCCTCCACGTTCAAATTTTTTAAATCGATTTTTCCTGAACCGAGGTCGATATCAAGCTCTTTAAGATTCATTGGCTGATTTTTCGACTTGCCTTCAAAGACTAAATATCCAGAGCCAACATCAATATCCATGCTGCGATCATAGCTTTCCGGGATATAAATATTTAATACTGAATTATTATTAAAAAAGCTAAAACTGTTAAACCAGCTTTTTTTATAGTTAACTTGAATACTGTTCCCGCTTTTCTTAATGGACACTTCCCCTTTTCCATCAAGCTCCGCTTTAATATCGCTTCTTTTCTCTGGAATGATAACTGTTTTAATAGAAGAAGCATCAATTTCTAATAGATCAATACTCTTTGTCACTTTAGCCTCTGCTTCACTTTTTCCAAAAGAAAAGAGGCTTGCTACATTCGATGTCACCAATAAATATAGTCCAATCAAAATGAAGAAAATGATTAATATTCTTTTCAAAAAAATCCCTGCTTTCTGATTAATTCCTTTTCTTATACTCATTTTATGAAATAATAAGCAAGAAATCATTGAGCCTTAGATTTAATTATATATAAGTCTTGAGGCTGATTGTTAGGAAAACAGGGAATAAAGAAAGAAAAAGTAGTTTGTATAAAAAAGAAAAGCTCCCCTTTATGAAAAAATGATAAAGGAGAGCTTTTTGTTATTCTATCTTATTTCTTTTATCCTTGTTCCGCTTATTTCCTTTGCTATTATCGCCGCTCACAATATCTGCCTGATTGGCTCTAGGTGAGTTTTGATTTTTGCTTCCTTTGTTGTACTTTTTAGTCATATTAGAGCTCCTTTATGAATTGATATGTATCGGGGAATCCCTGAACAGGGTTCATTCTATATTTTGTAATTAGGCTCTATTTTATGTAAGCTAAAATTTTGAATAACAGTAAAGCCGTAATCAGGCTAAACTTTGTTTTACTAGAGTGGTTTTAGATTTTTTAGGTAAACCTGTCTAAAAATTGTTTACTAGACAGGTTTTAGGCTTTTCCGTTAAATCTATCCAAAAAGTCTTGTTTACTGGACAGGTTTTAGGCTTTTCCGATAAACCTGTCCAAGAAACCTTGTTTACTGGACAAGTTTTGGGTTTTTCCGATAAACCTGTCCAAAAAATCAGTTTTATTAGGTAGATTACAATCACATTAATAAAAGCCTAAAAAGCATCTGCTTCTTGAAAAATAACAAAAAAATGCCTCCAACCGGAAGCACAAAAATAAGGGGGAAATACACTTTGTAGTACGTATTGTCCCCATTATGAAATCTTTTATACATCTAAATTAACTCATTTACCCGATAAATCTTCCCGCTTTCTATTTGAGCCTCCAAAAGCAAGTTTACTAATGCATCCGCTACTACATGAGCAGGGCGAAGCATACCTTGTTCTTTATACTCCTTGAATTTTTCAAGATCATTAAATGCCTCTTTAGAGGAGGAACGGATCGTCCCCTGCATATCTGTGTCCATAATTCCAGGGCTGAATGCGATGATTTCATGAGGTGCTCCTGCTGTTATTTGTTCAGCAGCGGCTGTTTCTGTGAACATATTCAGCCCCGCTTTCGTGCTGCAATAGGCACTCCATCCTTGAATAGGCCTTTCAGCAGCGCCTGATGATACGTTTACAATTTTAAGAGGAACACATGCATTTTTTAAAAGAATATTCGTGATCATCAAGGGTGCAATTAAGTTAATCTGGACATTTGCAATCAATGCTTGATGATCAAGTGTGCCGGCTGTTGCGATTGGGTCTATTACACCAGCATTATTAATCACATAAATAACCTCTGCTTTTTTGGGTTCCAGCACAGATAGAATTTCCTGAAAGTTTTTCTCTACTTCCTCGCGAACAGCAAGATTGCATGAAAAATGCTGATAGAAAACTTTGTTTACCAAAGCCTTCTCTCTTAACTCTGCATTTTCGGTTCTGGAAACAGTGATCACACCAATTTTCTCACTGATCATTCGTTCCGCAATCGAGGCTCCAAGACCTTTTGATGCTCCAGTAATAATAGCGAACTTCATCTAATCACTCCAATTTAGGTTTCTACTATCTATTAAAGCAGAATGAAAGCACCGAATACCACTTATTCCCCATTTTCCTGCTCATATTTTTTCATCTCGTCCTCGACAAAATTTATGAGAGACAGGATAATGCCCGCGCTAAAACAAATAATGGTGAGAATAGATAGCCCGAAAAGCCAGTAAAACATAAAAGTAGATACAAAGGTCCAAAGGAGACAATAAAAAGGAGCATTAAGAACCTTTGCCATCTACCATCTCTGCCTCCCAGTAAAATTCACTGAATACATCTGTAAATGCATCAATTGAATGATAAAGCTCTGCTAAATCATTTTCGACACCGCCAAATTCAATTAAGAGTGCCCGATCAGATAAATCCTGATTATAAATTCCGTTACCTTCGCTTTTTCCTTTCTTGAAAACACCTCTGCTGATACCGGGAAATTTTGCTTCAAGTCGATGATGAAGTTCTGTAGCTAACTGTAAATTTTTCTGGTAGTTTTTATGTTCCTTCCCGACAACAAAAAACAATCTCGCAGATTTTTTTCCGTTTATCTCTTTCATCGTCAATTCCCGCCCCTGTGAGTCTCGATGAATGTCAATGAGAAACTTTAAGTCTTTATTTGAGGCCATGGCGGTTTTGGTCACCTCACGAGAAAGAAGGTAGCTTTGGTTATAGTCCCAATCCTTTTGATTGAGAAGTGACGCCATATTTGTTTTGTCATGTTCCACACCAATCCCTTTTAATCCCAGTTTTGCACTGAGTCTATTGCCAACCGCAATCACATTCACCCGTTCATTAGAGCTTACGGCTTCATCAGGATGATTGACTCCTTTTAACAAGGGAGTGAAAGACTCCCAGCTATGAGAATGATAGATATACACGCTTTTCTTTCCATCCAATGGAGGTGCTGCAGTACCATCCGGCGTGTCCTCGCTAGGGAGATTTTCACTGGCAATCTCCTTTTCTTTCAAAAGAAAATCTATCGGCGGAGCGGATTCGAACGGCAAATTCGTATAGTCCGTTCCTTCGCCAGCTACCTCAATCCCCGTGTCGAAGATCGAGTACCCTGGAAGTTCTCTCCCCAGGAAGGTGCGAATATCTGTCGGCTTAATATTGGTAGCAAGCTTAAAAGCATTCTCCGATAAATGAGAAAAGTTCAAGCTAGAATCATTACGGTAAAAATAATGATTCTCAGCCTTAAGTAAATGGATAAATAGCTGGTCAGCCTTTATATTTTTTAATAGTGAATTCATATGTTCAGAGGTAAAGACAGCGGAGTTTGAAGTTAGGATCCCAGCTATTATAAAGACGGAAAGAATACTCAAAAGCCACCCGTGAAAATAGAAAAATAAAGTATGTGCCGCTGATTTGTTTTTCATCACGATCCCCCCATCAGTCATATGTATGCCCGTACGAAGAAGAATAGAAGATGCTTATTGTTTAGGAAATTTCATCAAGGAAAAACTAATGAAGGCTCATGATTATTTTTTTTGCTATGATAACAATAGTCTTGTAAAAGGCAGAGTTCCTTTTAAATACGAGAAAACTTCATTTTTTTATCACAATTAACATCTATAGTTTGTGTAGATGATATTAATTAATGAAAGAGGGAAAATACGTGAAAAAGTGGATGGCCATTATATGTACAAGTTTCTTATTATTAGCCGGCTGTGGTGAAACAGGGCAAAAGGAGAACCAGGAAGAGGCAGCGTTGCCTGAAATCATTGAAGCCGATTTAGCTGTTCCCGAAAAAGCAGAAGTAGGGGAAGAGGTTCCCTTAGCTGTGACCGTTACGCAAGGCGACGAAGCTGTTGAAGATGCAAATGAGGTTAAGTTCGAAATTTGGAAAGAAGGGCAAAAAGATACTAGTGAGCTTGTTGTAGCAGAGCATACGGAAAAAGGAAAATATGAGGCTGCCTATACATTCTCTGAAAATGGTCTATTTAATGTTCAATCCCATGTAACTGCAAGGGATATGCATACAATGCCAACAAAAACGATCCAGGTTGGTGAAGTAGAAGCTGAGCATCATGAGCATCAGGAAGGAAGCGGTGATGATCACCATCATCATGATAGTGACGTTTCCATCGAACTGCAAAAACCAGTTCAATTGAAAGCTAACGAGCAAACAGCCTTAGCTGTTCAATTGCAAAAATCCAATGAGCCACTATTAAATGCAAAGGTAAGACTTGAGATTTTTCAAAAGGGTCAAAATCCAGCTTGGGTGAATATGACGGAAGGCACTAATGGGGAATATAAAACTGATTATAGTTTTCCTGCAAGTGGCGAGTTTATCATAAGAATCCATGTAGAAAATGATGAAGGACTCCATGAACATACTGAGGTGGAAGTAACAGTAGAAT
Source organism: Bacillus sp. JJ1532 (assembly GCF_036965085.1). Taxonomy (NCBI): domain Bacteria; kingdom Bacillati; phylum Bacillota; class Bacilli; order Caryophanales; family Bacillaceae; genus Bacillus; species Bacillus sp. JJ1532. The sequence continues at coordinate 56,873 of NZ_JBALOW010000022.1, read as the reverse complement.
AAGGAAAAAAGCGCAGTCCATGAACTGCGCTTTTTTTTTGTAAAATTTTCATAATAGCTTCCCCTCGCTAAAAAGTAAAAATATCAATAAAATAGAGAGTAGATAGATAGAAAAGCAGGTGCCAACAAAATGAGAGATACTCATCTTTTTTTTAACACAGGAATTGGGAGGCAGAAGCCTAATAGCATCCGTAATAAGGAGCAGAGCTGCCCGTTTTGCGAAAGGGAGAAGCTAACAGATATTCTAGCGACAGACGGTTCGATTATCTTATTGAAAAATAAATTTCCAGTCCTAGAGAATACATATCAAACGGTATTAATTGAGACAGATGATTGTCATAGTGAGCTGTCGGTCTATCCGGAGGAACACTTAAATAAGCTTATTCGATTTGGCTTGACACATTGGCTGGAAATGATCGGGACAAAGAAATATAAGTCCGTGATCTTTTTTAAGAATCATGGACCATTATCAGGCGGAACGATTGCTCATCCGCATATGCAGATTATTGGGTTAGAGGATATTGATTATGGAGAAAAGGTACAGGCAAGTGATTTCGAAGGCATAACCATCCATGAGAAAAATGGGACGATTTTTTCCATCTCAATAGCACCCAGAGTTGGATTTTATGAGTTCAATGTGAAGTTAGGCGATATTCAGGATATTACGGCATTTGCGAAATATATTCAGACCGCGGCCCACTATATACTGAATCATTTTCCGTTTCCTTGTACGAGTTATAATTTATTCTTTTACGAGTTTGCTGGAAATATCTATGCAAAGGTAGTGCCGCGTTCAGTCACGACACCATTATTTATCGGGTATTTTATTCCTCAAGTTCCAAATAATATAGAGTGGATGAAGAATGATGTTCGGGAGCGTTATTTTGGATAAAGGGAAATAAACCCATTCGGCCTTCTAAAGTTGTTATTTAGCTGATAAAAAAATATAATGAAGTGTTGTTATTTTGGTTGCTTTTTAATAAGGAGATTGCCATTGCTATGTCTACAAATAAAACTACAACCCCTCCTAAAATAGATTTAAACTTAGTGTTCATTGTGTTTTTATTGTTTTTAGTAAGTTGTATTTCGATTTATAGCGCTCAGACGACTGGGCAATATAAAGAGAATTTTCTTTTAAAGCAGATTGTTTGGTATATGGTTGGAACGGGTATTATTGCTGCAGTGATTTCGCTTGATTCGGAACAGCTAAGAAAGATTTCTTGGTATGCCTATAGCTTTGGATTATTCTTGCTGGCTTTTCTAATCGTTGCTCCAAGCAGTATTGCACCCGTTATTAATGGAGCTAAGGCTTGGTATAGAGTACCAGGTATGGGCTCATTACAGCCTTCTGAGCTTGTTAAGGTTTTTCTCATTCTTGTTCTGGCAAGAGTGATTGATGAACATCATCAAAAGAATCCGATCAAAACGATCCAAACTGACTTCAAGCTGCTGATGAAGCTCGGCGTATTTACGGGAATTCCTTTATTGCTTGTGATGCAGCAGCCCGACCTTGGGACAGGCCTTGTTTTTATCTCCATTTTGCTGGGAATGATTTTTATCTCGGGGATTACTTGGAAGCTGCTCGCGCCTATTTTTGGGACAGGTCTTACTTTGATTTCAATTATTTTTTACTTTGTCCTTTGGCATCCAGAGATTTTGGAGAAATATTTAGGTGTGAAGGAGTATCAATTTGGGCGGATTTATTCATGGCTCGATCCGTATAATTATCAAAGCTCAGCAGGCTTCCAATTAACGAGGTCGCTTCTTGCCATTGGGTCAGGAGAAACGAGCGGGAAAGGGTATGGAACGAGAGAAGTCTATTTGCCTGAAAGTCACACAGACTTCATCTTTAGTATCGTAGGTGAAGAGTTTGGCTTTATTGGGGCAAGTGTTTTAGTCAGTTTATTCTTTCTGCTTATATACCAGATTACCAAGATTGGAATGGAAACGAAAAATGACTTTTATTCGTATATTTGTGTAGGGGTCATCAGTATGATCACCTTTCACGTCTTCCAGAATATTGGCATGACGATCGGGCTTCTTCCGATTACAGGAATCCCGCTGCCGTTTATTAGTTATGGAGGCAGCTCATTAATGGGGAATATGCTCGGGCTTAGTTTAATCTTCTCCATTCGCTACCATTATAAAAAGTATATGTTTTCAAATAATGATTAAGAAAGCGAGGCGTTATTCGCCCCGCTTTTAATCGATTACCCCCGTTTCTGCGATCCTCACCTTCGTGTTAATTTTTACTGTTAAATTTTGATAATCATCCTTCCACTTTTTGAAATCATAGCCGCGAATATACTTTCGATGTAAAAAACCAAATCCGATTGGATCCGCTTTTTCTTTTTGAAATCTTTTGATCAATTCTAAACATTTTTCATTAATATCTTTTTCCAGCTTTTTTTCAATCTCTTCTACTACTTTTGGAGTTAACCTCTCACCCGTATATTCCTTGATAACACCTACCGTTTTAATATCAATGGCAACATGTAACGGTTTTTCTTTCGATAATTTAAATTTATGCTTGGATGTAATGCTTTTAACATCTGCATCTTTCCCTTTTTCTAAATGAACTCTATAGCTGCCCTCCGTATGATTGTCGACTAGCAGCTTAAAATAGAACATCTCCTTTTTAGGAAGGACATATACTTCTTTATCATTTCTAAAAATGCTTAAGCCGCTTATTTCCATTTTGTTTTGGGCAATTTGTCTTAACTCAGGAAGATAGGGATCCTTCCCCTTCATATAATAGTCTCGCAAAAAGATATGTAAATTGGTCTCGGGCACATCCCCGCGCTGGATATTATGCTCAATCAGATCATTTATATAGTTTGAATTGCCCTCAGGCCCATAATCTCCTTTTAATATTTCCAAGGCACTTCCGTGTGACGTTGCTAAGAAATTTCTTGCCCCGACACTTGGATCTCTTTGGTAAGTATCAATAAAATCAATAATTCCTTCGTCAACAAGCTTGTCTCCAAAAATCGAGACTAATACTCCACCTGTTACGATGGGTTTGGATGATTCCTTTTGAAGATTCAACATGAGATCCCGTCTTAAGCTAGCTTCGGATGTATATGTGTTATTTTTGATTGATTTATCGGGAAGATATTCTTGGGTGAGAAGCGTCCCGATGAATTTGCCTTCAGCAAGTTTATCAAATGCTGCTGCAGATTCAATATTAATATTATCAATGACTTTCCTTTGGACACAGCCTGACAATAAAATAGAGAGGATTAATAGAATAGAAAGCTTGCCTCGATTTCTCATGACCTCTTCACCTTCTTTGCAATCATCGTGCTAATGAATAGGATTGGAATGTAAATATAATTTAAAACAAATCCCGCTTTTCCAGTTAAATCATTTAAAAAACCTACTTTTGCACGCGTATCAAAAAAGGGGCTAACGATTAATATGATGAGTGCAATGATAAAAACTCCTTTTTTTTGTTTAATATTCATTAACCGTTTTAACAGTCTTGAGGCGGCCCAAAGGGCGATGCAAACATTAGGAAGGATGATTAAATTCCAATTGGCAATTCCGATGTATTCGATTCGCTCGACAAAAGGCAATTTCACAATTTTCCACATCGTTAATGTTGCCCATATAGACTTTTCAAGCTGTTCTTGAGAAAAATACACAATCGTCACAATCATAAAGCTTGTGTAAATAAAAGTAGTAAATAAAAGGGCGAAATGGGCCCATTTTTTCGATTTTTGCGGTTCCTTGATAAAAGGAAAGCAAAATAGAATAATTTCAAAACCGATATAAGTGAGTGACATGTGATAAGAACCTAAAAGGATTTCTTTAATCGAATGATCCCAAACCGGCAAAAGATGCATGTAATTGCCAAACTTCAAATTAAAGCCAAAAGCAAAATGCACATAAGCAGGCAGGAGCATTGAGAAAAAGGCGATGCCCACAACCGTTCGAAATCCGCCAAAAATGATATACGTACAAAGAAGCAAAAACAGCAAGGAAAACCAGAAAGTACTAAGACTGGGAAACATCCAAACTTGAATAACTTCGATATACGAGCGCAAAACTGTTAAAGCAAGCAATGTAAAGTAGAGAACAAAAATGGAACTAATAATTTTGCCAACAATATTTCCGAAAATATATTTATGTGCTGTGACTATATCTCCATTAACCGTTTCCATGACTTTATATATCATCCACATGAGGATATGAAGGGAAAGCCCCGCAAACAAAACAGAAATCCAAGCATCATTCCCTGAATAGGCGACAATTACGCGCTGAAATCCGAGAATCCCTATACCAATTTGCATAGAAGTGATTAAATAAAAAACTAAAAATGGGGATATTTTTACTCCTTCAGGTATAGGCTGTTCCTGCATACTTTCCCCCCCTTATTCATCAATATCTTTTTTAGTATTCGCTTTTTCCTTATTAAATCGAACTGGATTTTTTGTTCTTAATAAATATGGTCGCGTTGTATCCTTTGAAAATGGCAGCCTGATGATTGTATCTTTCAAGTCTTTCACCCTTAATGGATAAATAGGCTCCAAAAATGGTCGTCCAAGAGAAGTCAGCCTTATTAAATGGGTAAGCATAATACAGAAGCAGAAGACAATCCCGAGCAATCCCCAAAACTCAGCAAAAAGCAAAAATGGGAACCGCAGTAAGCGGATCGTGTTGCCCATCTTGTATACGGGTGTCGTAAAGGATCCAAGAGCAGCCAAGGCAACAAGAATAAGAAGTACATTACTTGTAAGTCCAGCTTCCACGGAAGCAGTCCCAATCACAATTCCTCCAACGATACCAATTGTTTGCCCAACCTTTGTCGGCAGCCTTGCTCCCGCTTCTCTTAACAGTTCAATCGTTAATTCAAGAAATATTGCTTCGAGTATAGGCGGGAAGGGAACAATCCTTCTTGACGTAATCAATGTTCCTATTAGGTCATTAGGAATGAGCTCATAATGATAAGTAAGGACAGCGACATATATTGGCGTAATAAGAATTGAAAATAAAACAGCAAAAACCCGAACGAGCCTGAAAAAAGAGGCTAGAAGCCAATTTAAGAAATAATCCTCAAACGAGCCGAAGAACTCGACAAGTGTCGTTGGGGTAATAAGAACGTGTGGTGATCCATCTACGACAATGGCTATTTTTCCTTCTGCCAATATCCCAACTACACGGTCTGGCCTCTCCGTGTCGAGCAATTGCGGAAAAGGAGAGTTTGAATTATCGCTAATAAGCTGAACGATATAGGAGCTGTCTGTAATAGCATCAAACTCGACTTCTTTAATCCTTTGTCTTACTGTGTTTACATTCGCTTCATCGGTAATTCCTTCCATAAATAATATGGCAATTCTTGTTTTGGACAACTTCCCCAACGTGTACTCCTCAATTATCAGTTCCTCTGCGGGCAGTCTTTTTCTAATTAAATTTAAGTTTTGTCCTAGTGATTCGACAAATGACTCTTTTGGGCCGATAACAGAGAATTCAATTTCGGGTTGAGATGGACTTCGAACAATTTCTTTTTGTGCGGAAATAAAAGCAAATTGCGCCTCATTATTCTCAACAGTCAACAATAAGTAGCCATTTAATAATTTTTGGCTGATTTTTGTAGGGTCATCCGATATTTCCAGGTCAGCAATGGGTAAAAGCTTTTTTATATCTTCAATTGTATGAAAATCATCTTCAAGTAAACTCGGAAGTACTCCTTGTTGAATAATTTGTTCATCCACTAAAGTAGACATAAAGGATAGGCAAAAATGAATATTTGTCTTTTGACTTATATGATAGGATTGTGTGAAATCCTCCGATTTTTTGAGTTCTTTCTCCCAATTGCTTAGTTTTTGTTGACTTTTCTTTGTGCTAATCCACTTTTTCATCCAATCACCATCATTTTAGGTATTACGAGTATTGTTACCGAAATTGGCGGGATTATGAATGGATGGGTGAAATTCACTTTTTAAGAAGATAAAAAGAAGGCAAATCAGCCTTCCTTCTTTTCATCTTGAATTAACATCTAGTGAATTGGGTGTTTTTTTTTGGAACTTAAATAAGTGAAATGTTGGAAGTATGCGTTCTTTCACAAATTTTAAATTATGTGAAAGAATTGACAAGAGGTTAGGTGGTTAAATTGAAAATAACCCGCAAAAAAGCTGCGGGTTTTTTCGGAAAAGTGATCTTTATTTCACAAAAAACTTTTCAATATCATCAAGCATTAAATTTGCAGCAATAACACCGCCGGCAGTATTCCAGATTACATCATCTACTTTATGAATATTACCTGCTTTTGCTACACTTAGATTTTGGAATAATGGGTCTTCAATCCACTCTTTCTCCAGGCTGCTTGCTTCGCCATCTCCAGTTTCATAAGTAAAGTAGAATAAGATATCCCCGTCCATGGCAGGAACTCTTTCTTTCGTTGCATTTCTTTCTGCAAAATCATCTACGTTCTGACTTTCAGGTCTTTTTAAGCCAATTTGCTCTAGAATAACACCTGAGAAAGTATCCTTATGATAGATTCGTACATCTCCAGCCATAAAGCGGACGATGGAAACTTCTTGATGGACTTTATCTCCAAGCTTCTCTTGAATATCTTTAATACGCTGTTCATAATCAGCAATCACTTTTTGTCCATCTTCTTCTTTATTCAATGCTTGTGCATAAAGTTTAAAGTTTTCTTGCCAGTTTCCGCGTAAAGTTTCAGCAAATACAGTAGGGGCAATCGCATTCAACTGATCATAAATTTTTTCTTGGCGCATTTTGTTTCCGATAATTAAATCAGGCTTTAATGCTGCAATGGCTTCAACATTAACTTCACTTTCCGTTCCAACGACTTTAACATCAGCCATTTTATCTGCAATATGAGGATACCAAGGATCCCCTGTCCATGATTGAACAGCTCCAATTGGTGTTACCCCCATTGAAAGAAGCGCCTCTGTTCCTTCATTGGTTAAAATCACAACCCTCTTAGGTGTTTCTTTAATTGGAGTTTCTCCCATCGCATGCTGTACCGTATAACCTGTTTCTTCAGAAGCATGATCTGTTCCTTTGTCCTTGTCAGCTTGCTCGCCATTGTTATTTCCGCATGCAGCTAAAATGAAAAGGGACATCATAAAAATAATTGTAAATGATAATTTAAAAGCCTTCATTCTTTTTGTTACCTCCTAATTGCTACTGATAATCATTTTCATTACTATCATAATATTATGATGGTTTAAAAGGGCTGTCAATAGGTAAATGAAAATGATTATCAAAATCATTGACATGGTGTTTTTCATCCCATAGACTGAATATGTAGGAACTTCTATTCATGAAAGGTTTAAGATTTATGATTTTAAAAAATAATTCTCTAAGATGGACGGGTTTAATCCTATCAATTCTCCTTTTGCTTTTTCTTATGTGCCTTAGTATTGTATATGGTTATACGAATACAACATGGAAAATGGCAATTGATGCCTTTTTGGCTTTTGACGGGTCGAACGAGCATCTTATTATACAGTCAGTTAGGCTGCCAAGAGCGATGATAGCTGCAGCAGTTGGGGCGAGTCTGGCTGTCGCGGGTGTATTGCTTCAAACTTTAACGAAAAACCCATTGGCTGCACCTGAAATATTTGGTATAAATGCGGGTGCTGGGTTTGCGGTTGTTATTGTGGTGACACTATTTTCCCTTAGCAATTTACATATCTTTACGTGGGTGTCTTTTTTAGGGGCTACTATTGCCTTTGTTTGTGTATATGCGATTGGTTCAATAGGAAGAGAAGGATTAACACCAATCAAGCTTACCTTAGCTGGAGCCGCTATAAGTGCGATGTTTGCCTCCATGACACAAGGATTTCTTGTTATTAATGAAACGGCTTTGGATCAAGTTCTTTTTTGGCTAGCTGGATCTGTATCCGGCAGAAAGCTCGACACGCTACTAGCCGTACTGCCTTATTTAGCCGTTGGCTGGATTCTATCTTTGTCCATTTCCAACCAGATGAATATTCTATCAATGGGTGAGGATGTGGCTAAAGGCTTAGGCTTGAAAACGGGGCTTCTAAAACTAGGAGCTGGAATAGCCATCATTCTTTTATCTGGCGGAGCAGTTGCTGTTGCAGGTCCAATTGGCTTTATTGGAATTGTGATCCCTCATATTACACGTGCTGTTGTTGGAATTGATCACAGATGGGTGATTCCCTTTTCGGCACTTTTCGGAGGCATGCTGCTTCTTATGGCAGACATCGCCTCTAGGTATATCATTATGCCGCAGGAAGTGCCTGTCGGTGTGATGACAGCTGTTATTGGAACTCCTTTTTTCATCTATATCGCGAGAAAGGGGTTTAATAAATAATGCGGCAATATCAAAGTTTTCGTGTATACAAGGATAAAATTTCTTTCTTAATTGATCGGAAGGCATTATTTATTTTTCTTATACTTTTAAGTGCTGCAGCAGTAGTATTTATTATTAGTACCGGAACCGGAGAGATGAAGATCAGTCCATTAAATGTGGTGAAGGTGTTTTTCGGAGGCGGTACAGAAATGGAACGTCTTGTCGTTCAATCTTTCCGGCTGCCGAGGATCATTGTGTCATTATTAGTCGGAATTGGACTGGCCGTTGCAGGAGGGATTCTACAGGGTATTATTCGTAATCCTCTTGCTTCTCCAGATATTTTAGGGATTACCGGGGGTGCATCCGTTGCGGTTGTTGGCTTTCTCGCCCTTTTCAGCGATGAAAGCAATGCTCTGACTGTGAGCATTGAATGGCTGCCTGTCGCTGCATTTTTCGGTGCAACGGTTGTTGCTTTTTTAGTCTATTTTTTAGCATGGAAAGATGGAGTTTCACCGATTCGATTAGTGTTAATCGGGATTGGATTATACAGCCTTATGAAAGCCCTCACTACTTTAATGATGCTTCTCGGTCCCATTTATCAGGCGAGTCAAGCGAATATTTGGATTACAGGAACGGTTTATGGCTCTAACTGGAGCCATGTGACCATTCTAGTTCCTTGGATATTGATTCTGTGCATGGCTGCCTTTATTTCGGCCCGAAATGTGAATATTCAGGAGCTTGGGGATGATATTGCTACAGGGGTAGGAAGCCATGTTCAGAGGAATCGCTTTCTATTGCTCATGATCAGTACTGCGTTGATTGGCGGCTCCGTTGCTTTTGCAGGCGGCATCGGCTTTGTAGGTTTAATGGCACCGCATATGGCAAGAAGATTAGTAGGGTCTGCCTTCGGGGCACTGCTTCCCGTTTCGGCGTTAATCGGAGGCATACTCGTGATGGCTGCTGACCTAATTGGACGGACACTGTTTTCGCCGCTTGAGATCCCAGCTGGTGTGTTCACGGCCAGTATTGGAGCGCCGTACTTCATATATTTACTTTTTAAAACGAGGAATTCATAGAGTTTATTAAAGGAGGGAGCGGAGTATGGTAAATGCACAGGCGATTGTCACGAATCAACTGACTTTATCCTATGGGGATACAATTATCATCAATGAGCTTGATTTAAAGATCCCAAAAGGGGAAGTGACGGTCTTTATTGGGGGAAATGGCTGTGGCAAATCAACTTTGCTCAGATCTATTGCTCGGTTACTAAAGCCTAAATCAGGTGCGATTTTACTAGAAGGAGAGGCAATTGCTAAATTGTCTACGAAGGAGGTAGCTAGAAAGATGGCGATCCTTCCCCAATCCCCATCGGCACCTGAGGGGTTAACAGTTCTTCAGCTAGTCAAGCAGGGACGCTACCCATACCAAACATGGCTGAAGCAATGGTCAGACGAAGACGAGAAAATGGTGAATGCTGCATTAAAGGCGACAAGTCTTGAGCCATTAAAGGATCGGACTGTGGATTCTCTTTCTGGGGGGCAAAGGCAACGTGCATGGATTGCGATGACGCTTGCACAGGACACGGATACGATTCTGCTTGATGAACCGACGACTTATTTAGATATGACACATCAAATTGAGATCCTTGATTTGTTGTTTGAATTAAATGAAAAAGAACAGAGAACCATTGTAATGGTTTTGCATGATTTAAATTTAGCCTGCCGCTATGCCCATAATATTGTGGCGATTAAAGATCAAAAAATATTTGCACAAGGGAAGCCGGAGTACGTTATTAATTACAGTTTAGTTAAGAATGTGTTCGGGATGGATTGTGAAGTAACGATGGATCCATTGTTTGGAACTCCATTATGCATTCCTTATGGAAAAGGGAGATGTATTCTAAGTAAGGATGGGACTGGCAATGGTTCAAAAGCTCTCAGAATCGCAGATTAATGAGCTTCTTTCATTTCGTTTTACATCGGAAAAGTACCCATCCCCATTCTCCGTTTCTATGGATTTGCTGCAGGATGAACAATCTTTGCTCGATTATTTAGAGGAGCTTGGGAAGCATATAGGAGCTGCAAACGAGAAGGTTACGGCATCGGTTTTTATGAAAAGATATGCTTTTCTGGCGGTCATTTACCTTTATGCTATGACTGCTTGGAATAGACAGATGGATATTTCATTTGAGAATATTTCACTGGAAACCAATTCTCAGGATGAATTATGGCTCCCGCGATTTTATTTTAATGAGGTACGTTTTAAGATGGTCGAGAGTGATCGAGAAGAATGGCGGGAGAATGGGGTTAAGATTCTTTTTCAAAGTCACATATATCCGCTAGTTAATAGCCTTTCGAAGGCTACTAAAGTATCTAAGCTGATTCTTTGGGAAAATATTGCTGTTTATATTTACTGGCTGTATGAATCAGTTTTTGGAAAAGAAGATGTGCCGGAGGACGTGGTTGGGCGTTCAAAAGAGGATTTTCATTATATTATTTTTCAAGCATCTGGTTCCTTATTTGGCAGCTATAAGGAAAATCCGCTAAAAAGGTATTATAATCAGCATATATATGTCGAGGAGCTGAAGGCGGAGGTCAGACCGAGAAATACATGCTGCTATTCTTACTTAACAAATAATAAGAAGCGTTGTGTGACCTGCCCGCACTCATGTGCACCTTGTCCACTAATTAGTGAAATCACAAGAAAGGAGGGACTAGCTCTTGAATCAAGAATTAAAGGACAAGCTTGATGGCTTGCTTGAGAAATATACCGAGCTATTAATCGGTGACTCTAATGAAGAGTTAAAGGATAAGGTCCAAGCATGGATAATATATTCATATATCGCCAAATCGATGGCACCTTTAACAAAACACTGGAATGAAACCTATCCTGAGGCGAAAGAAGAGATGAAAGCTTTAGTAGCTGAGATAAAGAGGCTGAACGATGAGCATCGCAGCAAATGATGCCCGCTTCTAGCAAAAATCCGCTAGAGCGGGAACCACATGCACTGACTGATGCCCGAGAAAAGCAATTTCGGTTGATGATGGGCATCAGAACAGACAACAGATGCCCGTATATTGCAAAAATTCACTGGAGCGGGAACCACATACACTGACTGATGCCCGAGAAAGGCAATTTCAGTTGATGACGGGCATCAGAATAGTCAACAGATGCCCGTAAATTGCAAAAATCCGCTGAAGCGGGAACCACATACACTGACTGATGCCCGAGAAAGGCAATTTCGGTTGATGATGGGCATCAGAACAGTCAACAGATGCCCGTATATTGCA
>NZ_JBALOW010000022.1:0-45202 GCF_036965085.1 Bacillus sp. JJ1532 | reverse complement strand
ATTGCAAAAATCCGCTGAAGCGGGAACTACATGCACTGACTGGTGCCAAGTAAATGTAATTTCGGTTGATAACGGGCATCAGACCGTACAACAGATGCCCGTTATTGTAAAAATCCTCTAGAGCAGAAACCATAGGTAAACACTCTTCGAATGAATTGTTTAACTTAGCTCTTTTTAAACTGATTATTCTGGCTGTTCACTTTTCCGCCGCCATCTGCTTCAACAGTTGGTCCAGCATTCCCTTTTACACTTGCAGCACTGACCCCAGCCTTCGAAGGATTCTTTTTTCTTCTTGCCATTCACTAATCACCTCCATTAGTAGATTACCCAATATGGGCTTTTCCACTAGCAAAAATTAGCCGATAGTGGATTGTCTAATGTCAATTTATGACCGTTACCCGAAAAAAATATTTTTTCCAATATGTACAAAAAATATTGATTAAATATTTTAAATATTTTATAGTTATAAATAATAAGACTCATTCACGAGAAATTTTTTTGGTATAAAAATGAATGAGTGTTCATTCAAAATGTGTAAAAGGGGGAAATAAACTTGATCCAACAAATCAAAAAAGCAGCAGTTCTTGGTTCTGGAGTGATGGGCTCTGGTATTGCAGCTCACTTAGCGAATATTGGAATCCCAACACTATTGCTGGATATTGTACCTCGAGAATTAAATGAAACAGAGAAAGCAAAAGGGTTAACCCTTGATGATAAGGCAGTTAGAAATCGAATTAGTGAAGCAGGCCGCCAAAAGCTATTAAAGCAAAAACCCGCGCCGCTTACGTCTAAAGAGAATTTATCATTAATAGAAGCTGGTAACTTCGATGACGACATGGAGCGTTTAAAGGATGTTGATTGGGTCATTGAGGTTGTCGTTGAAAATCTCGATATTAAAAAGCAGGTTTTTGAAAAGGTAGATCGCTATAGAAAGCCTGGCAGTATCGTAAGTTCAAACACATCTGGAATTTCCGTTGAGGCGATGTCAGCAGGACGCTCTGAGGATTTTCAGAAGTATTTCCTCGGGACTCACTTTTTTAACCCGCCTCGCTATTTAAAGTTGTTAGAAGTTATTCCTACGAAAAACACTGATGCCAAAGTATTAAGCTTTATGAAGAAATTTGGCGAAGATAAGCTGGGCAAGGGCGTTGTTGAAGCGAAGGATACGCCAAACTTTATTGCTAACCGCATCGGGACGTACGGGCTGTTAGTCACTTTACAGGAAATGCTCAAAGGCGGCTATAGTGTTGGAGAAGTTGATTCCATTACAGGACCGTTAATCGGCCGGCCAAAAAGCGCAACCTTCAGAACACTTGATGTTGTCGGTTTAGATACATTTGTCCATGTAGCCAATAATGTCTATGAGCAAGTGGAAGACAAGGAAAAAGAAGTCTTCACAGTGCCAGACTTTATGAAAGAGATGCTTAATAAGGGCTGGCTAGGCAGCAAGACTGGCCAAGGGTTTTTCCTCAAGCAAGGGAAAGAGATTCTAGAGCTTGATCCAAACACTTTTGAATATGGGCCTCGGAAGAAACTGAAAACAGCGGCAACAGAATTAAGCAAGCAGGAAAAAGGCACAGCCAACAAAATGAAAGCGCTAATATATGCTGATGACCGTGCTGGCCAGCTACTATGGAATATATTAAGTCCGGCTCTACTTTATTCAGCTGAATTATTAGGAACCATTGCTGATGATGTTGTTGCAATTGATCAAGCAATGAAATGGGGCTTCGGCTGGGAGTTAGGACCATTTGAAATTTGGGATGCCATTGGTGTAGAAAAAGCCGTGAAGAAAATGGAAGAGGCTGGTTTAGAGGTTCCGGTTTGGGTAAAGGAAATGCTCGATAACGGTCATGCATCATTCTATAAAGAAGCCGAGGATGGAAATCTCTTTTTCTATGAAAATGGCGAATACAAGCCAGTAGTTGAAAATCCGAAGAAAATAAATTTAAAAAGATTGAAAAAACAAAAAGGCGTCATTAAAAAGAACAGCGGTGCAAGTCTTATTGATCTAGGCGATGGTGTTGCTTTGCTAGAGTTCCATTCTAAAAGCAATGCACTTGGTCTAGACAGTATCCAAATGATTAACTACTCCATTGATGAGGTAGAAAAGAATTTCAAGGGACTTGTAATCGGTAACCAAGGCAAGAACTTCAGCGTTGGTGCGAATCTTGCCATGATCCTGATGGAAGCACAGGATGATAATATTTATGAGCTTGACATGGTCGTCCGTCACTTCCAGCAGGCAATGATGAAAATTAAATACAGTTCTAAGCCAGTTGTTGCAGCTCCATTTGGCATGACGCTTGGAGGCGGATCAGAAGTTTGTCTCCCAACTGCGCATATTCAGGCTTCAAGCGAAACGTATATGGGGCTTGTGGAAGTTGGGGTAGGGCTGATTCCTGGCGGAGGCGGTAATAAAGAGCTTTATTTAAAGCATCTCAATAACCTGCCTAATGGGGTTGAATTTGATCTTCAAAAAGTTGCAAACAAAGTATTTGAATCGATTGCTATGGCAAAGGTTTCTACATCAGGGGATGAAGCACGCGAAAACAATTTTTTGAATGCTGCTGATGGTATTAGTGTGAATGGTGATCATTTACTTTATGATGCGAAGCAGGCAGTACTAGCTCTTTATGAAAGAGGCTATCAGCCGCCCATCCGCAAAAAGGTGCCAGTTGTTGGTGAAACGGGTTATGCAACTTTACTTTTAGGAGCACAGACAATGCTTTATTCTGGTTATATTTCAGAGCATGATCTAAAAATTGCGAAGAAGTTAGCTTATGTCATTGCAGGTGGAAAAGTACCTTTTGGAACTGAAGTGGATGAACAATATTTACTAGATTTAGAAAGAGAAGCCTTCCTAAGCCTGCTAGCTGAGCCAAAGACGCTGCAGCGCATGCAGCATATGCTCGTGAAAGGGAAGCCATTACGTAATTAATATAGTGGAAGAGTAATAGGGTTCATTTTTCAATAGATAAGAAAGAGAGGGAATAGAATGAAAGAAGCGGTTATCGTTGCAGGAGCCCGCACTCCGGTTGGCAAGGCAAAGAAAGGGACGCTCGCCAATGTAAGACCGGATGATTTAGGAGCCCTCGTTGTGCAGGAAACATTAAAGCGAGCAGGAAACTATGAGGGAAATATCGATGACTTAATTATTGGATGTGCCATGCCGGAAGCAGAGCAGGGCTTAAACATGGCTCGAAATATTGGGGCATTGGCTGGACTTCCATATAATGTTCCGGCGATCACTATTAATCGCTACTGCTCATCAGGATTACAATCCATTGCCTACGCAGCTGAGAAAATTATGATCGGACACGCAGACACAATCATTGCTGGCGGGGCTGAGTCAATGAGTCTTGTTCCGATGATGGGTCACGTGACTCGTCCCAATATTAAATTGGCGGAATCAGCTCCTGAGTATTATATGGGCATGGGTCACACAGCTGAAGAGGTTGCGAAAAAATACGGGATTTCCCGTGAAGATCAGGATGCCTTTGCCGTTCGAAGCCATCAAAAAGCAGCAAAAGCCATTCAAGAAGGAAAGTTTAAGGATGAAATCGTTCCCGTTGACGTAGCCTTACGATCAATTGGAAAAGACAATAAATTGATCGAAAAAAAGATTACATTTAGTCAAGATGAAGGTGTAAGAGCGGATTCTACGATTGAAACATTGGCTAAGCTTCGTCCAGCTTTTTCTGTTACTGGAACGGTAACAGCAGGGAATTCATCCCAGACAAGTGATGGAGCAGCAGCGGTCATGGTCATGGACCGTGAAAAAGCAGAATCAACTGGCTTGAAGCCAATGGCCAAATTCAGATCATTCGCTGTCGGCGGAGTGCCGCCAGAAATTATGGGAATTGGCCCAATTGTCGCTATCCCTAAAGCATTAAAGCTAGCAGGCCTTGAATTATCAGATATCGGACTATTTGAACTAAATGAAGCATTCGCTTCCCAATCGATCCAAATCATTCGAGAGTTAGGCTTAGACGAAGAAAAGATAAACGTGAACGGCGGCGCCATTGCACTAGGCCATCCGCTAGGGTGCACAGGGGCGAAACTTACACTATCGCTCATTCATGAAATGAAACGCCGCAATCAGCAATTCGGCATCGTCACCATGTGCATAGGCGGAGGAATGGGCGCAGCCGGAGTGTTCGAACTGCTATAGGGCATAGTCATAGAACATAACAGTCCAAAAAATTGAATGGAGGAAATAAAGATGTCTAATCAAACAGATAACCTAATTAAAGGTGGAAGTTTTTTAATCGAGGATCTTTCCTCTGATCGTGTGTTTACTCCAGAGGATTATACAGATGAGCATAAAATGATTGCGAAAACGACTGAGGAATTCGTCATAAATGAAGTTCTTCCAGAAGTAGAGTATTTAGAGAATCACGAATTTGATCGTACAGTCAAATTATTAAAGCAAGCGGGAGAGCTTGGACTTCTAGGTGCTGATGTTCCTGAAGAATACGGCGGTTTGGCATTAGATAAAGTAAGCTCGGCGCTCATCGCTGAAAAAATGGCGCGTGCAGGCGGTTTCTCTATCTCCCACGGGGCACATGTAGGAATTGGATCCCTTCCTATCGTTCTTTTCGGAACGGAGGAGCAGAAGAAGCAATACTTGCCAGATTTAGCTACTGGTGATAAGTTGGCAGCTTATGCTTTAACTGAGCCAGGCTCAGGTTCAGATGCACTAGGTGCAAGAACAACGGCTAAGCTTAATGCGGAAGGCACTCATTATGTTCTAAATGGTGAAAAGCAATGGATTACGAATTCTGCATTTGCAGACGTATTTGTTGTTTACGCAAAAGTGGACGGAGAGCATTTCTCAGCTTTTATCGTAGAAAGAGAGTTCCCAGGGGTATCTGTTGGTCCGGAAGAAAAGAAAATGGGAATTAAGAGCTCATCGACTCGTACATTAATTCTAGAAGATGCACTTGTGCCGAAGGAAAACCTGCTAGGAGAGCTAGGCAGAGGCCATATTATCGCATTTAACATCTTAAACATCGGCCGTTATAAATTAGGGGTTGGGGCTGTAGGAGGTTCAAAACGGGCATTTGAAATTACTGTACAGTATGCAAATCAGCGCCAGCAGTTCAAAACGCCAATCTCTCAATTTAATTTGACAAAGGAAAAGTTCGGAACAATGGCTTCAAAGATTTATGCTGCAGAAAGCTCTGTTTATCGTACAGTTGGGTTGTTTGAGGATCGCATGAGCAAGCTATCAGAAGAAGAGGTTAAGGATGGCAAGGAAGTAGCGAAATCCATTGCCGAATATGCCATTGAATGCTCACTAAATAAATTCTTCTCTACAGAGGTCCTTGATTACGTTGTGGATGAAGGTGTTCAAATTCATGGCGGCTATGGATTCATGGCTGAATACGAAATTGAAAGAGCGTATCGCGATTCCCGAATTAATCGAATTTTTGAAGGAACAAATGAAATTAACCGTCTATTAGTTCCAGGTACCTATATCCGTAAAGCGTTCAAGGGTGAGCTGCCATTATTCGAAAAAGCGATGGCTTTACAAGAGGAACTTATGATGATGATGCCTGAAGATCCTGGTGAAGAGCCTTTAGCTCAGGAGAAATATTTAGTGAAAAATGCAAAGAAAATTGGCTTGCTTGCTGCAGGATTAGCAGCCCAAAAATACGGCAAGGCTTTAGAAAAAGAGCAAGAGGTATTAGTGAATATTGCAGACATAATTTCAAATGCATATGCGATGGAATCAGCTGTTCTTCGTACCGAGAAAGCCATTGAAAAAGCAGGTTTAGAGAAGAGTAAGCAAAAGCTTCTTTATACACAAATCTTCTGTCAGGAAGCTTTTAATAAAATTGAACAGGATGCAAAAGAAACCCTTGTGGCTGTGGAAACTGGTGATGCTTTAAGAATGATGATTTCAGCTCTGCGTAAATTCACCCGTCACACACCAATTAATGTAATCGCGAAGAAACGTGAAGCAGCTGAAAAAATAATTGAAGCAGAGCGTTTTGTTTTATAGAAAAATAAAATAATAAGGGTCTGGCACTGTTGCTTCTGGCAATTGTGTCAGACCCTATTGTTGTTGGAAACAATCATCCAAAAAAATAATTTTCTAATAAAGAAGGATTATAGGGAATATTGTCGAATTATCCATTTGGTAGCCAAAGTTATGATTACATAAAAAATTATGGTACTATTTGATTTAATATGTGAAAATATTGGAATGATAATTTTGGTGGTGAAAAAATGGCTATGACATTTTATTGGTACCCGAAATGCGGTACTTGCCGAAAAGCTAAAAAGTGGTTAGATGATCACCAATTGGCCTATGAAGCTGTACATATTGCTGATAATCCGCCTTCCCGCAGCGAGTTAGAGGACCTTTATAAAAAAAGCGGGTTGGACTTAAAGAAATTCTTTAACACGAGCGGCATGAAATACCGTGAACTCGGTTTAAAGGATAAGGTCAAATCTTCGTCTGATGACGAATTGCTTGATTTGCTGGCTACTGATGGAATGCTGATTAAGCGTCCAATCCTTACAGATGGCCAGAAGGTAACTGTAGGCTTTAAGGAAGAGGATTACGAAAAATCTTGGCTTGTATTAAAAAAGGATTGAAAAACATCGTTCTTTTTGACATGATGAAGGAAGAGATCGATTACACGATCAATTATGAAAGAATAATGGAGGGTTTAGAATGAACACACCAAATGAATTACGTTATTCAGAAGAGCATGAGTGGGTAAAAACAGAAGGCGAGCAAGTACGTATTGGAATCACTGACTTTGCTCAATCTGAGCTAGGAGACATTGTATTCGTTGAGCTTCCAGAAGTGGGAGACGAAGTAACTGCGGACGAGCCTTTCGGAAGCGTTGAGTCTGTAAAAACAGTATCTGAGCTTTATTCACCAGTAAGCGGAAAGGTTGTCGCAGTTAATGAAGATTTAAGCGATAATCCTGAGTTCGTTAATGAATCTCCATACGAAAAAGCATGGATGATCGTTGTTGAGTTATCAGATACAAATCTTGATAAATTAATGACAGCTGAACAATATGAAGCAATGGTAAAAGAAGATTAATGAATAATTAGATCTTGCATTTGGACATTTTACATAGGTCTGTTTGCAGAGAGATGAAAGGGGTTTCCGTAATGGAAGCCTCTTTTTTCTGCTTAATAAATAATAGTCCCTTTAAGTATAAAAAGCATAAAGACATGTGCCAAACTAATAATAAATATAATAAGCAGGAGTCCAACACCATAGTCAAGAATATTGAATATGGTATGGTATATATATAACTTCCTTTCAAGGAGATTTTTTAGGGGAAAACTACAACTCAGTTCAGGTGATTATAATGGATGAGGCGGTTACAGAAAAAGTAATTATTGTAGAGGGTACAACGGATAAAAGAAAGGTACAGGCGATCGTAAGTGAGCCAGTTGAGATTATTTGCACGAACGGAACGATAGGTGTCACAAAACTGGATGAATTGATTGATATGCTATATGATAAAGATGTTTTTATATTGGTTGATGCAGATGCAGCTGGGGAAAAGCTTCGGAAACAATTTAAAAGAGAATTTCCAGAGGCTGAGCACCTTTATATCGATCGTATGTATCGCGAGGTTGCTACGGCTCCGGAACATCATCTTGCTACCGTGTTATTATCGGCTAATATAGATGTATACACAGAGTTTTTGGATAAAGGATGAGAATCATTGCAGGAATGGTCACGGGAGGAATTTGAAAAGCTTATCAAGAATCACAAATCAGGTTTGGT
This sequence comes from Bacillus sp. JJ1532, assembly GCF_036965085.1. Lineage (NCBI taxonomy): Bacteria > Bacillati > Bacillota > Bacilli > Caryophanales > Bacillaceae > Bacillus > Bacillus sp. JJ1532. The sequence continues at coordinate 37,434 of NZ_JBALOW010000022.1, read as the reverse complement.
ATATCTGTATACTCCTTTATGCGGTACGTGTCAGCTAGCCAGTAAAATGTTAACAGTTATAGAACAACTGCTGCCTGATCAGCTAATTGGGAAAGCCGATTTAAACTATATGTCTGAATTCGCTGAGCAGTTAGAGGTAGAAAGTGTGCCTTGCCTCATCATGATTAAAGATGGACATATTCAGGATAAACTGTACGCTTTTCATTCCGTTCCCTATTTATTAGATAGAATAAAGAGTGTTCTTTAAAATGCCAGGTCATTTTGCCTGGTATTTTTATTTTGGTTTTATTTTCTAAACATTCACTGATTATATATTTACAAGTGCTTCCATATTTATGTATTATATTTAGGGATACGAAATATTTTTTCAAGGAGAAACTACATGACATTTTATAGAGAATGGGCAAGCCAGATTAAAGGATATAATCATAATATTAGGCAGGCCATCTGGGCAAATGTCTATACGCAGATTGGTTTTGGAATATTTATGGTTATTTACAATTTTTACATTCGGGAGTTAGGCTTTACTGAAAGATTGAATGGTCAGATTATCTCCATGACTGCATTGGCCACGGCTCTAATTCTTGTTCCTGCGGGCATTATGAGTGACCGGATGGGGAGAAAAAAAGCTATACTCTTTGGAGCAACTGGGACTGGCATTGTGCTGTTATTTCGAGGTGTCATTGAAATCCAATCACTTCTGCTTTTGTTTGCCTTTTTAACGGGAATAACGTCTGCATTTCTTCAAGTTTCGCTTATCCCTTGGCTTGCTGAGAACTCTAAGCCTGAACAGCGGGTCCATTTATTTAGTATGCATTTCGCGGTTATGACAGGAGCTAATGTTATCGGAAATTTAAGCGGCGGAATCTTAACAGATTTATTTTCATTTTTTACAACATCATTGATTAGTATTCGAATTACACTAATAATTGGGGGTATTTTCTTTCTTATAGGTGTACTTCCAGTTACACGATTTAAGGAAACTAGTTCTTCAAATGCAAAATTTCAAGAGAAGCAAACAATATATAAGAAGAAATTTTATAAAAGTGATGGCTTTAAAATGATAGGGCTTTTTGCAATTGCCCAGCTTCTCATCGGAATTGGTGCTGGATTAGTGATTCCCTATCTCAATCTATATTTTGCAGATCGTTTTTCTGCTTCCAACACAGCAATCGGTTTCATTATTTCAATGGGTCAGGCTGCAACAGCGGTTGCTATGATCATTGGACCAATTGTTGTTCGAAAGGTAGGGGAGGTGAAGGCTGTAGTCATTCTTCAACTCATGTCACTGCCATTTCTCCTTCTCACAGCTTACACGGAAAATTTATTACTAGCCGCACTCGGATTTTTATTTAGACAGGCGCTGATGAATGCGGGAAACCCCATTCAAATGTCGCTCATGATGTCTAAAGTAGGTGACTCTTATAAAGGTTTAGCGAATTCTGTAAACCAAATGGTATTTAATTTAGGGTGGGCAACAATGGGCCCTGTATCTACAGGGATTGTGATAAAGTATGGGTCCTATTGGGGATATGCGCTTGTTTTTTCTATTACTGCTTCGTTATATCTAGTAGGATCGATTTATTTTTATCTAGTATTTAAGAACCATAATAAGACAAAAAAAGCGATATCCACCGTCAATGCAGTTTAATACATGCAAATAAAAGATATATTTCTCGGGAAATGAAAGACAATGCTGAAAGTAGTCGAGGCATTGTCTTTTTTTGCTTTTATTCTGTCGAACAGAAATAAGAGGGATGTCGTTGCTTTTGTTGAATGTAGATACAGAAGAAAAAATAATATGTTCGTTTTTAGAGGTGATGGAAATGGAAAAGATGGCTGCTTCATTTATTGAAGAGGTTAAGAGTAAATCGCATTTACAGAAATTATTAGCCGATTCCTCCTTATTAATTTGTATCAAAGCCGGGGATATAGAGGTTCCGTTAAAATTTTTGGATGGCCATATTTCCATTTATCCAGATATTCAGAAACAACAATTTGATGCCATCATATCAGGATCTAAAGAAAGCATTCATGCCATTTTAACAGGAAGTGAAAAATTAAGAGAGGCAATAAGGTGGAAGAAGGTATCAGTCGACTCAACCTTCCGTAAAATATTGCTGTTAGAATCTCTTTTCTTTTTATCTAAAAAATAATTATTAAATCAGAAATTTCTAAAATATACCTTGACTGCCTAAAATCAATATGATAGTATCGCTATAATAACTTAGGTATAACAATTAAATATTCTTATCAAGAGAGGTGGAGGGACTGGCCCTACGAAGCCCGGCAACCGGTATTTACGCGGTGCCAATTCCAGCAGAGCAATTGCTCTGATAGATAAGAAGAGATGATATCAACCCTCTTCTTATGAAGAGGGTTTTTTCGACTCTTCTTTTATAAGTAAAAGAATTAGTAAATCAAACATTTGCACATGAAAAAGGGAGAGATGAAAAATGTCAGAAAAACAAAAGAACTATCGATTTGAGACATTAGGTGTACATGGGGGCCTTCAGCCGGATCCTGTAACAGGGGCAAGAGCTGTGCCAATTTACCAAAACAATGCTTATCAATTTAAAAACACAGAACATGCAGCTAATTTATTTGGCTTGAAGGAAACTGGGTATATTTATACTCGTATTCACAACCCAACTACTACAGTTTTTGAAGAAAGGGTTGCCTTGTTAGAAGGGGGAGTTGGTGCCCTAGCGGTGGCTAGCGGAATGGCCGCCATTACACTAGCCATTTTGAATATTGCTGAAGCTGGGGATGAGATTGTTTCAGCCTCGAACCTTTATGGGGGAACTTATAATCTGTTTGCTGTGACACTGCCTAAATACGGCATTAAAGTAAAATTTGTCGACCCTGAGGATCCTGAAAACTTCCGAAAAGCTATTACTGAAAAAACAAAGGCTGTCTTTGCTGAAACGATTGGAAATCCAAGCTTAAAGGTGTTAGATATTGAAAAGGTAGCGGAAATCGCACACGAGAATGGGGTTCCACTTATTATTGACAATACATTCGCGACTCCATATTTATGCAGGCCGATAGAATTTGGAGCGGATATTGTCGTCCACTCCGCTACAAAATGGCTGCTGGGAAATGGAACAACAACTGGAGGAATCATTGTAGACGGTGGAAAGTTCGATTGGAATTCTCCTAAATTCCCTGGATTCACTCAGCCAGACCCAAGCTATAATAACCTTGTGTATAGTGAGGCATTAGGTGCCGTTGCCTATATTATTAAAGCTAGAGTTCAACTTCTTAGAGACCTTGGTCCTGCATTAAGCCCGCAAAATGCCTTCCAATTTACACTTGGACTTGAAACACTTCATGTGCGGATGAAGGAGCATATTGCTAATACGAAGAAAGTGGTAGAATATTTAGAAGCTCATCCAGCAATTAATTGGGTCCTGTATCCTGGAAGTGACAATCATCCGGATAAAGCATTAGTGGATAAGTATTTGCCAAAGGGTGCAGGTTCTGTAGTCGTATTTGGTATCGAAGGCGGAAGAGAAGCTGGAGCGGCTTTCATTAATACTCTTGAGCTATGGGCACATGTTGCAAACGTTGGCGATGCGAAAAGCTTAGTTATTCACCCGGCAAGTACAACGCATCAGCAGCTTGACACAGAAGGGCTGAAGGCTGCAGGTGTTCCTGAGGATCTAGTCCGCCTATCTATCGGAATTGAAAATGTTGAGGACCTTATTGAAGATTTAGAGCAAGCAATTGAGGCAGCAACAGGCATTGCCTCGCTAACTGCAAAAGCATAATTATTTAAGGCACTAAACATAAGTAAAAAGATATATAATTCCAATATTTTACCGTTGACTCCCTCTTTATACCATGATACGATATCAATCATAATTATTGATTAGCTAAATTAGATTAAAATTTAATTGAATATAGATGTAATGCTCTTATCAAGAGAGGTGGAGGGATGTGCCCGATGAAACCCGGCAACCGTCATTTTATGAAATGGTGCCAATTCACACAAAGCAAACTTGCTTTGGAAGATGAGGGGAAGGATAAAGTCGTAATGCCTTTCTGCTCATAACAGAAAGGCATTTTCTTGTTATTTCTCTATATTCATCTATTATGATATTGTAAATGGGATTTAGAGAGGGTGAGCAGTTATGATCTCAATCAAAAATGTCCAAAAGATATTTCCTTCTAAACAAGGCCAAGTCACTGCAGTAGACAACGTGAATTTAGAAGTCAACGAAGGAGAAATCTTTGGTGTCATTGGCTATAGCGGGGCTGGAAAAAGTACATTAATTCGAATGCTAAATGGACTTGAAATTCCATCAAGCGGGAACGTTGTCGTAGCTAATAATGAAGTTTCACATATAAAAGGCAAGAGTTTAAGAAAAGCAAGACAGGATATCAGCATGATTTTCCAACATTTCAACCTGCTTTGGTCTAGAACAGTTAGACAAAATATTGCATTTCCACTTGAAATTGCTGGTGTAGCAAAAGAGGAAAGATTAAAACGAGTGGATGAACTCATTAAGCTTGTTGGGCTGGAAGGAAGAGAGAATGCCTATCCCTCTCAACTGAGCGGAGGGCAAAAACAGCGTGTCGGTATTGCTAGAGCACTGGCAAACAATCCGAAAGTGTTGTTATGTGATGAAGCCACATCTGCACTTGATCCAGAAACGACAGATTCGATTCTTGAATTATTAGTAGATATTAATGAGCGATTGGGATTAACGATTGTCCTGATTACACATGAAATGCATGTTATTCGCAAGATTTGCCATCGAGTTGCAGTGATGGAAAGCGGAAAAATAGTCGAAATTGGTCCAGTTTTAGAAGTATTTAAAAATCCGCAGGAGCCAATTACAAAGCGTTTTCTCCAGCAAGTAACGGAACCGGAGGAAACACAAGAGACGATTGAACATCTTCTTGAGAAATATCCTGAAGGTCAAGTAGTTCAGTTAACCTTTGTAGGAGATTCTACAGGACAGCCTTTAATCACTGAATTAATTCGAAAATACGATATAACTGTGAATATTTTGCAAGGGAAAATTTCACATACACAAAATGGCTCATATGGTACCCTTTTTATTCATTTGGAAGGTACTGAGTCAGAGGTTGCAAGTGCAATTGAGTTTATTGGCTTGCAGCAAGTGGGTGTGGAGGTGATTGCAAATGGCTGATTTCATTGAGATGATTAAATGGGAAAAATTAATAATTGCAACCCAAGAAACCATTTATATGACAACTATTTCAGTACTTGCAACATTTATAATAGGATTGTCACTTGGATTGCTCTTATTTTTGACAGATAAAGGTAATATGTGGGAAAATAAATTTTTCAACACGATCATTGCTGCTATAGTGAATATTTTTAGATCTATTCCCTTTATTATCTTAATTGTCTTACTTATCCCTTTTACAAAATTATTACTTGGAACTATACTTGGCGCAAACGCAGCATTGCCTGCACTAATAATAGGAGCTGCTCCTTTTTACGCAAGGATGGTTGAAATTGCATTAAGAGAAATCGATAAAGGTGTCATTGAAGCATCGCAATCGATGGGGGCTAGCCACAGCCAAATTATTTTCAAAATACTAATCCCTGAATCTTTACCGGCATTAATATCAGGTATCACAGTTACTGCTATTTCATTAGTAGGTTTTACTGCAATGGCAGGGGTCATTGGTGCAGGTGGTTTAGGACATTTCGCTTATCTTGAAGGTTTTCAGCGCAATAATTCAGTTGTTACATTAGTTGCAACCATAGCCATTCTAATAGTAGTATTTATCATCCAATTCGTTGGTGATTATTTTACAAAGAAAACAGACAAACGATAATTAAGGAGAGAAAAAAATGAAAAAAGTATTAAGTTTTTTAGTAATTGCATTACTTTCTGTCGCTTTAGCTGCTTGCGGCGGTAAAAAAGAAGAGCCTACTAGTGAAGGTGGGAATAAAAAATTAGTGGTTGGTGCTTCAGCGGTTCCACATGCAGAAATTCTTGAAGAAGCAAAACCTTTATTAGCTGAAAAGGGCATTGATTTAGAAATTAAAGTTTTTACTGATTATATTTTGCCGAATGTAACATTAAGAGATAAAGAACTTGATGCGAATTACTTCCAAACTCCTGGGTATCTTGAACTTGAAATGGAACAAAATAAAGATTATGACTTTGTAAGCGTTGGGGAAATTCATAAAGAACCAATTGGTGTTTATTCGAAGAAATATAAAAGTTTGAAAGATCTTCCAGACGGTGCCAAAATTATTATGAGTGATTCATTTAGTGACCACGGACGTATTTTACCAATTTTTGAAAGAGAAGGCGTTATTAAACTGAAAGAAGGAGTCGGAGCTTCAGCAAGAGTTGAAGACATTGTTGAAAATCCAAAGAACCTAGATTTCTCTACATTAATTGAAGCGAAATTATTAGCTACTTCGTTTGAAAGCGGAGAAGGGGATGCGGTCGTAATCAATACGAACTATGCACTAGAAGGCGATGTAAATATTAAAGAAGATGGAATAGCATTTGAGGGCAGTGATGTTGTTCCTGCAAACTTAGTTGTTGTTCGTTCTGAGGACAAAGACCGTGAAGAAATTAAGGCATTAGTGGAAGTTCTTAAGTCAAAAGAAATCCAAGACTTTATTCAAGAGAAATACCAAGGTGCCGTAACTTCAGTTCAATAATAAACATCAAAAAGCAGACACAAAGTTGTCTGCTTTTTTGGCGCTTATGATCATAAAAAAAATTGATATTTTGAGCATGATATGAATGTAAGCGTTTTAATGGCGAATTTTAAGTTCTCCGCAAAAAAAATCGTTTTATTTCGACATTGTCAATGAAAAGTCGTGGATGTAAAATCTCTATATGAATTTAAATCGCTATGTTGAAAGGATTGGTTTTTATTAACCAGCTACACTTAAATTATACGAGCGGTATGGAGAGAGCAATGCGTGGAGCCCATGGTGTCGGATATGCATTGTATAGCCAAAAACACGATGTAAGACTGAAGGTTGAAAAAAAGCGTCAAGAAGAATATGTAAAGAGCCAGCGCATGCTCGCAGGTTTTGAAAGAAAGATTCATTCTTAAAATCAAACATATATTAATGAAGAAAAGGGGATTCAGTATTTTATACTAATCCTCTTTTTTTTTTGCAAAAGTGAAAAAAAGCATGGCAATTTCATTTATACATGAACATAATGGATAAGGGTAACATTAAAAAATGGTATCTAAAAAAGTAATTCTTTCACCATGAAAAATGGTAATAGGTTTACAACACGTACGAAGTGTTAACTTATTGAAAGAGTTGCTAATACTTTTCATTTGTTATAAGATTGTAATGAGAATAAAATGAGAATAGAGGGTTGCGGCGCTTTGCCGTAAGATAAAATCTTCTTTTATTGATGGAGGTATCGTAATGGCGGGTTCTAAATTAACAATTAATGATCTTCATGTTGAAATTGAAGGCAAAGAAATATTAAAAGGTGTAAATCTTGAAATTAAGGGTGGAGAAATCCATGCCATCATGGGACCTAACGGAACAGGAAAATCTACACTTTCCTCTGCAATTATGGGTCATCCAAAATATGAAGTAACAAAAGGAAGCGTTACTTTAGATGACGAAGATGTTCTTGAGATGGAAGTGGATGAGCGTGCGCGTGCAGGCCTATTCTTAGCTATGCAATACCCTAGTGAAATTAGTGGTGTTACTAATGCAGACTTTTTACGTTCAGCTATTAATAGCCGTCAAGAGGAAGGAAATGAAATTTCTTTAATGAAGTTCATCCGCAAAATGGACAGCCAAATGGAATTCCTTGAAATGGATCCGGATATGGCACAGCGTTATTTAAATGAAGGATTCTCTGGCGGAGAGAAGAAGCGTAATGAAATTCTACAACTTATGATGCTTGAGCCAAAATTCGCTATTCTGGATGAAATCGATTCAGGTCTTGATATTGACGCCTTAAAAGTTGTTTCTAATGGTATCAATCAAATGCGTGGAGAAAGTTTCGGTTGCTTAATTATTACACACTACCAACGTCTTCTAAACTACATCACTCCTGACCATGTACATGTTATGATGCAAGGACGCATTGTAAAATCAGGCGGTCCTGAGCTAGCACAGCGTCTTGAGGCAGAAGGATATGACTGGATTAAGAAAGAGCTAGGTATTGAAGATGAAACGGTTGGCCAAGAAGCGTAATTGTTAGGAGGATCCATTATGTCGACAGAAACAAAATTATTTGATAAGGAATACGTAAGTTCCTTTTCAAAAGATATGGGTGAACCAGCATGGCTAACAGAGTTTCGCTTGAAAGCCCTTGAAAACTCTGAAAATCTGCCAATGCCAAAACCTGATAAAACGAGTATAAAAAACTGGAACTTAACACAGTTCGAGCAGCATATTGTAGGCAGTGAAGACTATACTTCTTTAAATGAGCTTCCAGAAGATGTGAAAACATTAATAAAGCTCGAGGCTGCAGAACAAAATTTATATATTCAGCGTAACAATAGACCAACATATATTTCTGTTTCAAAAGACCTGCAGGATAAGGGTGTTATCTTTACTGACATTTTTACAGCAGCGAGAGAACATAGTGATTTACTCCAAAAGTATTTTATGACTGAGGGCGTAAAAGCAGATGAGCATAAATTAACTGCCTTGCATGCAGCCTTAGTAAATGGCGGAGTCTTCCTATACGTGCCAAAAAATGTCGAGGTTGCTGAACCAATTCAGGCAGTCTTTGTTCACGATAATGATAAGGCAACTCTTTTCAATCACGTGATTGTTGTTGCTGAGGATAATAGTTCTGTTACTTATGTTGAAAACTATGTATCCACTATGGAAGCTGCTAGCGGGGTATTTAATATAGTAACGGAGGTTCTAGCTAAGGCTGGTGCCAAAGTTCAATATGGTGCGGTTGATACACTTGCTAAAGGACTAACTGGATATGTAAACCGCCGTGGTGTTGCAGGCAGAGATGCTCGTATTGAGTGGGCTCTTGGATTAATGAATGACAGCAACACGATCTATGAAAATGTAACAAACTTAATGGGCGATGGCTCATTCGGTGATACGAAAACAGTTGTAGTTGGACGTGGAGATCAAACTCAAAACTTTACAACAAGTATTGTTCATTTTGGTAAAAATACAGAAGGCTTTATCTTGAAGCACGGTGTGATGAAGGATTCTGCTACATCTATCTTTAACGGTATTGGAAAAATCGAGCACGGCGCATCTAAATCTAATGCGGTACAAGAATCTCGCGTTTTAATGCTAAATGAAAAGGCACGTGGAGATGCGAACCCAATTCTATTAATTGATGAAGATGATGTAACAGCAGGGCACGCAGCATCTGTTGGACGTGTAGATCCGCTTCAACTCTATTATTTAATGAGCCGCGGAATTCCAAAGACTGAAGCAGAGCGACTTGTTATTCATGGATTCCTTGCACCGGTCGTAAATGCACTTCCGATTGAAGGAGTTAGCAAGCAGCTTGTGGAAGTTATTGAAAGGAAAGTAAGATAATGAATATCCAGGATATTCGCAAACAATTTCCAATTTTACATCAGGAAGTCAATGGGAACCCGCTTGTTTATCTGGACAGTGCCGCAACATCACAAAAGCCTGTTCAAGTCATTGAAGCGGTAGATAAATATTATCGTGAATATAACTCAAATGTGCACAGAGGCGTTCATACGCTTGGAACGAGAGCGACTGACGGCTATGAAGGTGCTAGAGAAAAGGTACGAAAATTTATCAATGCGAAATCAACGGAAGAAATTATTTTTACTAGAGGAACAACAACAGCCCTTAACTTAGTTGCTTCAAGTTACGCGAGAGCAAACCTTAAAGAGGGCGATGAAATTGTTATCTCATATATGGAGCATCATAGTAATATCATTCCTTGGCAGCAAGTTGCGAAACATACGGGTGCCGTTCTGAAGTATATACCTCTTCAGGAGGATGAAACGATTTCTCTCGATGATGTGAGAGAACTTGTTACTAGCAATACTAAGATCGTATCGATTATGCATGTTTCCAATGTACTAGGTGTTGTGAACCCAGTTAAAGAAATTGCGAAAATTGCTCATGAAAATGGAGCAGTCATGGTTGTGGATGGCGCTCAAAGTGCACCCCATTTAAAAGTGGATGTCCAAGATTTAGACTGTGATTTCTTTGCTTTATCAGGTCATAAAATGTGCGGCCCGACAGGCATTGGCGTTCTTTATGGCAAAAAGCAGTTTCTTGAGAGTATGGAACCGATTGAATTCGGCGGGGAAATGATTGATTTTGTCGGATTATACGAATCTTCTTGGAAAGAGCTCCCTTGGAAGTTTGAAGGTGGCACGCCAATTATTGCTGGAGCAATTGGACTAGGGGCAGCTATTGATTTCCTACAAGAGATTGGTTTAGAACATATTGAGGCTCATGAGCATAAGCTTGCTGCTTATGCACTGGAAAAAATGTCACAGGTTGAAGGCATCACGATTTACGGACCGAAAGATGCATCAAAACGTACGGGTGTAGTTACTTTTAACCTTGATGATGTTCACCCTCATGACGTTGCAACTGTATTGGATGCTGAAGGAATTGCTGTCCGTGCTGGCCATCATTGTGCACAGCCGCTAATGAAATGGCTGAAAGCTTCGGCGACAGCGCGAGCAAGCTTCTATCTGTACAATACAGAAGAAGAGATTGATAAGCTTGTTAAAGGGCTTGTCAAAACAAAGGAGTATTTCAGCGATGTCTTCTAATAATTTAGATACTCTATACAGACAAGTAATCATGGACCATTACAAAAATCCCCGTAATAGAGGGGTCCTAGAAGATGATAGCTTAACGATTAATATGAATAACCCGACATGCGGGGACCGTATTCAATTGACGTTAAAGCTTGATGAGGGAAAAGTAGTGGATGCGAAATTTGAAGGGGAAGGCTGCTCGATTTCCATGTCTTCTGCTTCCATGATGACTCAAGCAATAAAAGGCCTTAACATTGATGATGCATTGAAGCTTTCAGAGGTTTTCTCACATATTATGCAGGGAAAAGAGTATGATGTTGATTTAGACCTCGGAGATATCGAAGCTTTGCAGGGTGTTGCCAAATTCCCAGCGCGAATTAAGTGTGCAACACTAGCATGGAAGGCAATGGAAAAAGGCCTGAAAGAATAATTGAAATAACCGTTAATCTAATGCTGTCTTGGGCTTAAAATATATTTGCGATAGGGGACCGATCTCTCCTTTTGCAACGAATGGAGGAATACGACGATGGCAAAAAAGATGCCTGAAATCGGCGATTATAAATATGGTTTTGCCGACAAAGACGTTTCCATTTTCCGATCAAAACGCGGACTGACTAAAGAAATTGTTGAAGAAATCTCTAAGATGAAGGAAGAGCCACAATGGATGCTTGACTTCCGTTTGAAATCTTTAGAGCATTTCTACAGCATGCCAATGCCGCAGTGGGGCGGAGATTTAGCGTCATTAAACTTTGATGAAATTACGTACTATGTAAAACCATCTGAGAAAACAGAGCGTTCTTGGGATGAAGTTCCTGAAGAAATCAAGCAAACGTTTGATAAGCTTGGTATTCCAGAAGCAGAACAAAAGTATTTAGCAGGGGTTTCTGCTCAATACGAATCAGAGGTTGTTTACCATAACATGCAGGAAGATCTTGTAGCACAAGGAATCGTATTTAAAGATACAGATTCTGCTCTTCGTGAAAATGAAGATATTTTCCGTGAGCACTGGGCGAAGGTTATTCCTCCAACAGACAATAAGTTTGCTGCACTAAACTCTGCTGTTTGGTCTGGCGGTTCCTTCATCTACGTTCCAAAAGGAATTAAGGTTGAAACGCCATTACAGGCTTATTTCCGCATCAACTCTGAAAACATGGGGCAATTTGAGCGTACATTAATTATTGTTGATGAAGGCGCACATGTTCACTATGTAGAAGGCTGTACAGCTCCGGTTTATACAACTAACTCTCTTCACAGTGCAGTTGTAGAAATCATCATTAAGAAGGATGCATATTGCCGCTATACAACGATCCAAAACTGGGCTAACAACGTATATAACCTTGTTACTAAGCGGGCTGTTTGTGAAGCGAACGCAACAATGGAATGGATCGACGGCAATATCGGTTCTAAATTAACAATGAAATACCCAGCTGTTATTTTAAAAGGAGAAGGCGCTCGCGGTATGACTCTTTCCATCGCATTAGCAGGTAAAGGTCAGCACCAGGACGCAGGGGCAAAAATGATTCACCTTGCACCTAACACTTCTTCTACGATCGTATCGAAATCGATCTCTAAGCAAGGCGGTAAAGTAACATACCGCGGAATCGTCCAATTCGGTCGTAAAGCGGATGGAGCGCGTGCCAATATCGAGTGTGATACGTTAATCATGGATAATCAATCAACTTCTGATACAATTCCATATAATGAAATCATGAATGATAACATCTCTTTAGAGCACGAAGCGAAGGTTTCCAAAGTTTCTGAAGAGCAATTATTCTACCTTATGAGCCGCGGCATTTCCGAGGAAGAAGCAACAGAAATGATCGTAATGGGCTTCATCGAGCCATTTACGAAAGAGCTTCCAATGGAATACGCTGTTGAAATGAACCGCTTGATTAAGTTCGAGATGGAAGGTTCTATCGGTTAATATAATACGAAAATCCGCTTGTCTTCATTGGCAGGCGGATTTTTTTAACTCCTAGTAAAGAATGCTTATACATTTACCGAAAGGGTCAAAAGTGAGCCCAAATGGTAAAAGGGAAGCTTGTTCATTTACCGCAAAGGAAAAAAAGGGAACCCAAATGGTAAAAGCAAAGCTTGTTCATTTACCAAAAAGGAAAAAAGGGAGTCCAAACGGTAATAGTAAAGCTTGTTCATTAACCGAAAAGGAAAAAAGGAAGCCCAAACGGTAAAAGCAAAGCCTGTTCATTTACCGAAAAAGATAAAAGGAAGCCTTAACGGTAAAAACAAAGCTTGTTCATTTACTAAAATAGGAAAGAAACAGTTCAAGTATGCTAATATGTTCACAAGGAGGTGCCCCTATGATTCTAATCGGTTTAACAGGATGGGGAGATCATGATAGCTTATATACTCAAAATATTTCTCCACGGGATAAATTAAAGGAATATAGCGGTTATTTTCCTACAGTGGAAGTGGATGCATCATTCTATGCCATACAGCCAAAAAGAAATTCAGAGAGATGGGTGAAAAATACTCCTGATACTTTTCAGTTTATTGTTAAAGCTTACCAGGGAATGACTGGTCATGAAAGAGGGGAAATTCCTTTTCAAGATAAGGATGAAATGTTTGCCGCTTTTAAAGACTCTTTACAGCCATATATAGAAGGAAATAAATTAGCGATGATCCTTTTTCAATTTCCTCCTTGGTTCGACTGTAGGAAGCAGAATGTAGACTATTTGCGCTGGTGTAAAGAAAAGATGGGGGATCTCCCATGTGCACTAGAATTCAGGCACCAGTCATGGTTTAAACCCGAGTACAAGGAAAAAACGATTCAATTTATCAAGGAAGAAAATTGGATCCATTCTATTTGTGATGAACCTCAGGCTGGAGAGGGCTCTGTACCAACTGTGTTAGAAACGGCTAATAATGAGAAAGTGCTCATTCGCTTTCATGGCAGGAATGTTCACGGCTGGCTTAAGAAAAATGCTGATAACTGGCGGGAAGTCAGATATTTATATCGCTATAGCCATCAAGAGCTTTCTGAATGGGTTAAGCACCTCAAGAATTTGGAAGAAGCCTGCAAAAAGGTATATGTCGTTTTTAATAATAATTCTGGCGGAGACGCAGCGGACAATGCCTTGCAGCTAATTGATTTATTGAATATAGAATATAAGGACTTAGCCCCACGTCAATTAAACCTTTTTTAGCTGACCGCCAAGTAAATTTTTTCCACAAACTAGTCTAGCAATTAATACACGCTTTCCCTTAGCCGTGCATACTTTGTTATGGGAAGGGAAAGGAGTGTTTATTTCATTGATTGATTTAAAGCCGATAGACATTCAGGGACACTCATTTCTAGGTGTCTCGGTGCAGTTGCCAAAAACAAATTTACTTGTTGTGACAAACGAAAAAGGATATATTATGTGCGGTGCTCTTGATGTCGCATTATTAAATGAGAAGCTTAAAGACCGGAAAGTCATTGCAGGAAGAGCAGTAGGTGTGAAAACAATCGATCAGCTTCTTAATGCCCCACTTGAATCAGTCACATATGAAGCCGAAGCTTTAGGCATCCATAAAGGGATGGTTGGAAGAGAAGCACTATTGAAGATGATTTAGGCATCCTGTTGAGGGTGCCTCTTTTTTGACTAATTTATGAACTAGCTCCCGTTTTTTTATAAAAAAAAGGGACCTTTGTAGGTTGAAATATCTGTACTTGAAAGGTTAATGTAGAAATAATAGGAAAAATGTCGCAAAAAGTAGAAAAATATTCTAATAATACATGCAAGATAATGGAACTTCACAATGAAAAGGTGTATTTCATGAGACTAGTCACAACAACTTCAGTCGAGGCCGGTACAGTCCTTGCAAAAGCTATTTACAATGAAAAGGGTCAAGTATTATTAAATGAAGGAATAACATTAAAAGAATCATTGATTCAGCGCCTTCAGGATTTAGGCATTAGTTATATTTTTATTAAAGAAAACGGAACAGAGGATATAGAGTATAACGGAAGCATATCAGATACTATACGTCTGGAAGCTATTCAAACGATCAGCAGCACGTTTGAGGAAATTCAAAGAGACCCGAGCCTTACAGGTTCATATGTTGTTGACAAGGCATCAAAGCGATTATCTGGCATCATCCGTAGTCTTTTAACAGAAATAAAGGAGAAAAAGGAATTACTTAATCTTCTTTCAGATGCATTTACACATGATAATTATATATTTATCCATTCATTAAATGTCACTCTTTATTCCTTAGCGATTGGAATGGAATTAAAGCTAACGACTAAGGAGCTTGAAACTTTAGGTCTTGGGGCGATTTTCCATGATATTGGAAAGCTCAAAGTCCCGTTAGAAATCCTCTTGAAACCTGAAAAGCTCTCGGATCATGAGTATGAGACTATTAAAAAGCACGCAGAGGAAGGATTTGAAATTTTAAGAAAGGTACATACCATCCCGCTATTAGTAGCGCATTGTGCCTATCAGCATCATGAACGAATGAATGGGACAGGTTATCCAAGAGGTTTGCTAGGACCGGACATTCATTATTTTGGAAAAATAATTGCTGTAGCAGATGTGTTTGATGCAGTCACCTCTAATCGAGTTTATAGAAAAGCGATGCTCCCAAGTGAAGCGCTCGAAATCCTTTATGCTGGTTCGGGGGCATTATTTGATCAAAAGGTGATTGAAGCCTTTCGACTAGCGGTTGCTATTTATCCAGTTGGTTTATCGGTCGTTCTAAATGATGGACGAAAAGGAATTGTTTCCAGCCAAAATACTGGATTAGGCGACCGCCCTCATATTAGAATCATGGAGCATCATGGTGAAAAAGTAATTCCTTATGAGATTGATTTAAAGCAGGAGTTGAACGTAATTATTATTAGCTGTGATACTGCTTTTAATTAATCAACTCGAAACAGAGATGCTATTTTGATATATTTGTAGAGACAATCTACTAAACCATCTCAAGTCCGGGTGAGGTAGAGATGCCAAATTTAAGAGTTCCTGTAGGTTGAATCAGCAATTTTTTTAATAGCTGATTCACATACAAAAATTTATCATTCTGTTAAGGAGATTTTAGTTGCCGAAAAAACAGAAAAACCTTGCGTTGTAAATTGAATAATATTTATAAAGACCTTACCGGATATGGAAAGGTCTTTTTTGGCTATAAAAATTTAGCGCTTCAGCACCTTATTTATAGTAAAAAATACTATAAAATCAACAAATCAACAAAACTATTTTTAAAAAATGATATTATTAAGAAAATATTGTTTTGACAGACTAATTGAAAAATAATATACTATCAATATATTAAACAAATAGTCAGAAATATTTTAATTCCTAATCTATTTGTTTAAATTGGGAAAATAGTCTGACTCGTAATAGGAGGTTGTAGATAGATTATTTTAAACTAATTAATCTAGCTCAAAAGACCTTTCTATGTTTCAAATTGATTGAACAATCAGAATAGAAAAAAGGGGGAAAACTAAATGGTTTTCAAGAAAAAAATCACATCAGTCTTAATGGCTACAACATTAATGGCTGGTATTCTTGCTGGCTGTAGCGGCAGCAAAGAAGCAGGTTCAGGCGGTTCAAGTTCTAAAGACGGAGATACAATAAAAATTGGAGCTAACTTAGAACTTTCAGGTGGTGTTGCATCTTATGGCTCAGGAATTGCTTCTGGGGTGGAGCTTGCGGTTGAAGAAATCAACGCGGCTGGCGGTGTAGATGGCAAGAAAATTGAACTTGTAAAAGTTGATAATAAATCAGATGCAGCTGAAGCAACAAACGCTGCTATTAAATTAACGAGCCAAGATAAAGTTACCGCAATCATCGGTGCTGCTACAAGTGGTAATACAGTAGCTCAAGCCCAAATTGCTAACGATAATAAGACTGTTCTTATCTCACCATCTGGTACAAGCCCAACTGTAACAGTACGTGAAGATGGATCTGTAAATGAGTTCGTATTCCGTACTGCTTTTATCGACCCATTCCAAGGAACAGTTGCAGCGAACTTTGCTCTAAACGATGCTAAGGTAAAAAATGCAGCAATCTTTGCTGACAATGCAAGTGATTATGCAAAAGGACTTGCCGCTTCATTTAAAGAAACTTTTGAAGCAGCTGGCGGTACAATTGTTTCAGAAGAATCATATGTTGCTAAGGATACAGACTTCCGTTCTACATTAACTCGTATTAAGGCTTCTAATCCAGAATTTATTTTCATTCCTGGATACTATGAAGAAGTAGGTCTAATTGTTAAGCAAGCTAGAGAAATGGGCATTACAGTTCCATTAATGGGAGCAGACGGCTGGGATTCTCCTAAGCTAGTGGAATTAGCTGGTGCAGATGCATTAAATAATACTTTTATTATTAACCACTACTCTGCTGAAGACCCAGACGCAACGATTCAAAAGTTTGTTAAAGCTTACGGAGACAAAAATAGCGGCAAATCACCAGATGCTTTTAACGCACTTGGTTATGACACTGTATACCTTCTTGTAGATGCAATGAAACGTGCTGGCACTACATCTGATTCAGAGAAAATTAAAGATGCTCTTGCTGCTACAAAAGATTTAGCATTAATTACTGGTACTATTACAGTTGACGAAAATCACCACTTAATTAAATCAGCATCCGTTCTAGAATATGTAGATGGTAAGCAAAAATTCAAAACAAAAGTTAATCCTTAAGATTAACCACAGGAAATGGGGGGATTATCCTATCCTCCCATTTTCCATTCCTAATGATGAAAATTTTGTCGAAAAGCTGTCAAGGCGCCTGCGCTTTGCTAAATTGTCTAGCTCAGCGCTTAGGGGCTCTTGGGCCTAAGCCAATCCGCCAAGAAGGTTAAACTACAACCTTCCCGTCGGCTTGTCTTATGCTTGAGACCCGCGGGATGCGGGTCATGCAGACGTTGCCACAGGACGTGGCGCTTTTAGTCTGCGTTCCTTCAAGGGACAAGGCGCTGACGCTTTTCTAATAAAGGAGTGAGAGTTCATGGAATGGTTACAGCAATTAATTAACGGTATTTCACTCGGCAGTATTTATGCATTAATTGCATTAGGTTATACGATGGTTTATGGAATTATTAAATTAATTAACTTTGCGCATGGCGATGTTTTTATGATCGGTGCGTTTATTGGATTCTATGCCATCGCTGGCTGGGGATTAGGATTTTTCCCAGCATTATTACTCGCTATGACGGTTTGTGCGATTTTTGGGGTTCTCATTGAGAGAATTGCCTATAAGCGCCTCCGCAATGCAACTCGAATAGCCGCTTTAATTACGGCAATCGGGGTTTCCCTTCTCATCGAATATGGAGTTATCTACATTCGAGGTGCGCAGCCAGAAGCTTATCCAAATGTTTTCGCTAACAAATCCTTTAATGTATTTGGTGCTCAAATCAGCAGCCAATCTCTATTAATTCTCTCCGTTTCTATTATTCTAATGCTAATTTTGCAATTCATTGTTCATAAAACAAAAATTGGTAAGGCGATGCGTGCAGTATCACACGATATGGACGCAGCCCGTTTGATGGGGATTAATGTAAACAATACGATTTCTGCAACATTTGCTATTGGTTCAGCGATGGCAGGAGCAGCAGGTGTTATTTTTGGTGTGTATTACACAAAAATTGAACCGCTAATGGGAATTATTCCTGGATTAAAAGCATTCGTTGCCGCCGTTCTAGGGGGAATCGGGATTATACCGGGGGCGATGGTAGGCGGACTTGTGCTTGGAGTCGTTGAAACAGTTGTTAGCGCTTTTGGTTTCTCTTTATGGAGAGATGCAGCAGCATTTATTATTCTCATTTTAATCCTATTATTTAGACCATCGGGCATCTTCGGTAAGAATGCTAGAGAGAAAGTGTAGGTGAAAGAATCTATGAAAAAGGCAAAAGGATTTTGGCTATTTTTAATTTTATCGGTCATCGTCTACGGAGTTGCGCAATTTCTAATTAGTGCTGGAATCTTAAACCCGTTTTATTCAAATACACTCATCTTTATAGGCATTAACATCATCTTGGCAGTCAGCCTGCACTTAGTTATTGGAATTACAGGGCAATTTTCGATTGGACATGCTGGGTTTTTGGCAGTTGGTGCTTATATTTCAGCGATATTTACGATGAAGCTTCATCTTCCACTCCCAATTGCTTTAATAGCCGGCGGACTTATGGCAGCATTAGCAGGACTTATCGTTGGGATTCCGAGCCTTCGTTTAAAAGGTGACTATTTGGCGATAGCTACTTTAGGTTTTGCGGAAATAATCAGGATTGTATTCCTGAATATTGATTATGTTGGTGGAGCTGCCGGTATGCAGGTTTCCCATTTAACGACTTGGACGTATACGTTCATCTGTCTGTTTGTAACGATTTTAGTCATCATGAACTTTACAAATTCAAGACATGGACGTGCGTGTATTTCTGTTCGTGAGAATGAAATTGCTGCGGATGCAATGGGGATCAACACGACCTATTATAAGGTTATCGCGTTTGCCCTAGGCTCTTTCTTTGCCGGAATTGCGGGCGGTTTGTATTCGCATAACTTCTATATTATTCAGCCAACAAACTTCGGATTCTTAAAATCCTTTGATATTTTAATATTTGTTGTACTTGGCGGGCTTGGAAGCTTATCAGGAGCGGTTATTTCAGCGATATTATTAACATTAGTGTCCACCTTCTTGCAGGATTACCCGGAAACTCGGATGATTATGTACAGTCTTGTCTTAGTTATCGTGATGTTATATCGTCCTCAAGGCTTAATGGGAACACGTGAAATCACTGATTTATTTAAGTGGAAAAGTGCGAAAGGAGGTAACTAGCATGGGCAATACACCATTACTTCAGGTTAAAGAAGCAGGCATTCAATTTGGCGGATTAAAAGCTGTTCAAGGTTTTAGCATGGAAATTAACCAAGGTGAGCTAGTTGGGTTAATTGGACCGAATGGTGCGGGAAAAACAACAAGCTTTAACTTACTGACTGGTGTTTATGTGCCAACAGAAGGAGACATTCTGTTTGAAGGAAAACGTCTAAATGGGTTGCCTCCATATAAGGTAACACGTCTAGGAATTAGCCGTACCTTCCAAAATATTCGTCTTTTCAATGAGCTTTCTGTTCTAGATAATGTGAAGGTAGCCTACCACTCATTAGCAAAGCACTCAATCGTAAGCTCCATTTTCCGTCTTCCTTCTCACTTTTCAGGGGAAAAAGAAATGGAGGAAAAGTCAATTGAGTTCCTTAAAATTTTTCAATTAGAAAATTTTAAGGATGAAAAGGCAAAAAATCTTCCTTATGGCCAGCAAAGGAGATTGGAAATTGCGAGAGCTTTAGCAGCGGGTCCAAAGCTATTATTGCTTGACGAGCCTGCCGCCGGGATGAACCCGCAAGAAACGCATGAACTCATGGAGTTAATTGCTTTTATCCGTAATGAATTTGATTTGACCATTTTATTGATTGAACATGATATGAATTTAGTTATGGGTATTTGTGAAAGAATTTATGTTCTAGACCATGGGCAGCTTATTGCTGCAGGAACACCTGAAGAAATTCGTAATCATCCTAAAGTCATCGAGGCTTACTTAGGTGAGGAGGTTACAAAAGATGCTTAAAGTAGATCAAATTGACGTGTTTTATGGGAATATACAAGCGCTTAAAGGTGTTTCTTTAGAAGTAAATAAGGGGGAAATTGTTACCCTTATTGGTGCGAACGGAGCTGGAAAAAGTACTCTGCTGAAAACTTTATCCGGACTTCTAAAGCCGAAAAATGGAACAATCCAATATTTAGGTGACTCTATTGGCGGCAAGGCTGCTCAGGGTATTGTTAAGGCGGGAATCTCACATGTGCCAGAGGGGCGCCGTGTATTTGCAAACATGACCGTTGAGGAGAACCTAGAATTAGGAGCTTTTTTAAGAAAAGATTCCAAAGAAATTCATAAGGATATCGAAAAGGTTTATGAAACTTTCCCACGGTTGCGAGAGCGTCGAAAACAGTTGTCAGGGACACTTTCAGGCGGTGAGCAGCAAATGCTAGCTATGGGAAGAGCGATAATGGCAAGACCAAAGCTTCTTTTACTTGATGAGCCTTCTATGGGACTTGCTCCTTTAATGGTTAAAACGATCTTCCAAATTATTGAAGAAATTAACCGTGAAGGAACAACTGTTTTGCTAGTAGAACAAAACGCACATATGGCATTATCAATTGCTAACCGGGCGTACGTAATTGAAACAGGACGTGTAACAGTTTCAGGTACAGCCGCCGAGCTGCAGGCCAGCGAAGAAATCAAGAAAGCCTACTTAGGTGGACATTAATAGTGGGAAGGGACCGGCTCATATGAGAGCCAGTCCCCTCTTTTTATTTTTTCCTGTTTCGTTCTTGTCTTTCCCATAATCGTAAGTGCGGATACGGATCAAATGACCATTCTGTAAAGCCATTGTCTTTGTAAATTCCGTAATGCAAATGTGGCGGGAATTTTCCTGAAGTTCCAGGCGGTCCATAACCAGAACTTCCAACCCCGCCGATTAACATCCCTGGCTCGACAATTTGTCCAAGCTTCAAGTCCTTCGCAAAACCACTTAAATGGGCAAAATAATGATAATTATTGTTAATATCCCGAATGCCGATTCGCCAGCCGCCGAATCGATTCCAGCCCTTCATTTCAACAATTCCATATGCTGTTGCCCTAACAGGAACCCCGTACCCGGCAAATATATCTGTACCTTCATGAATTCTTCTTCCACCCCAGCCGCGAGCCGCTCCCCATGTGTTTTTATAAGTATATTGGCTTCTTAATGGGAGTGGAAATACACGATCATCTAGATTCAATCTTCCAAAATGCTTGTAAAGCTTTGCTTTTCCAATAATGATGCTAACCGTTTTATCACGCTTATAATAATCCCATAAGCCAATTTTGATATTATCATGATCCCTTCCATACGATAGAAGATGTTGAGCAAACATATAGAGAACATCATCATCATTCGTCAAGCTCGCTTTCCCATCCCCATCGCCATCCACCCCCTTTCCATTAAAAAACTGAATGGAAAATGGGTCAGATGTATTAGGATTTAACGGTCCCGCCCATTCTTCAGGCTTGATATAGATCCCTGTTAGTCCTTCTGCTTTTGGAATGTCTCTTCTAGCCTGCCTTACATTTCGTTCATATTGGTCAATTCCGGCAAGATAATACCAGGGAATGTGTGTGACAGCTTCAATCCTTTTATATAATTCCATCCGGCTTTTATATACTTCATTTCCAACTGTCTGAGCCTTACCGTTCCAAGGAGAAAATAAAGAAAAAAGCAATGTTAGAATAACAGCTAATTTAATCCTCAAAGTAATCCTCCCTTCCTCACACATATGCTTATTTAGTTTGTGATTTTTGGAGAAATAAATATATATCAATTAATGGTAATCAAAACATTCCAACTTGTCCTAGACTTTTTCATGTGTTACAGTTGCATCATATACAGGAATTCAGGCACCATGCCACAAAAGGGAGTGGAAT
Source organism: Bacillus sp. JJ1532 (assembly GCF_036965085.1). Taxonomy (NCBI): domain Bacteria; kingdom Bacillati; phylum Bacillota; class Bacilli; order Caryophanales; family Bacillaceae; genus Bacillus; species Bacillus sp. JJ1532. The sequence continues at coordinate 15,246 of NZ_JBALOW010000022.1, read as the reverse complement.
GAGAGTGAGTACGAAAGAGGAATACATACGTAAGCCGGAGTGGCTGAAAATAAAGCTTAACACGAATGAAAACTATACCGGTTTAAAGAAAATGATGAGGGAAAATAGCTTACATACAGTATGCGAAGAAGCAAAATGTCCGAATATCCATGAATGCTGGGCGGTCAGAAGAACGGCTACCTTCATGATTCTAGGGGATACTTGTACACGTGCTTGCCGTTTCTGTGCGGTCAAAACGGGATTGCCAACTGAATTGGATTGGCAAGAGCCGGAAAGAGTCGCAGATTCCGTAGTGCTGATGAACTTAAAGCATGTTGTTGTGACAGCAGTGGCAAGGGATGATCTTAAAGACGGTGGAGCAGCTGTTTTTGCTGAAACAGTCAGAGCCATTAGAAGAAAGAACCCATTCACTACTATTGAAGTATTGCCGTCTGATATGGGTGGCGTATATGAAAATTTAAAGACATTGATGGATGCACGTCCAGATATATTAAATCATAATATCGAGACGGTTGAACGTCTTACTCCGAGAGTGAGAGCACGAGCTCAATATAACCGCTCATTAGAATTCTTGAAAAGGGCAAAAGAAATGCAGCCAGATATTCCGACAAAATCCAGCTTAATGATCGGTCTTGGAGAAACGAAAGAGGAAATAATTGAAACGATGGATGCTTTAAGAGCGCATAATGTTGATATTATGACGATTGGCCAATATTTACAGCCATCGAAAAAGCATCTGAAAGTAGTAAAATATTACCACCCAGATGAGTTCCAAGAGTTTAAGGAAATTGCTTTAAGCAAGGGCTTTAGTCATTGTGAGTCTGGTCCTCTTGTACGATCTTCTTACCATGCTGATGAGCAAGTAAATGCTGCTGCTAAGCGTCAGCAGGAGTTGGGAGAAATCGAGCTTAAAGAAGCATAAAAGATAAAAGGGTTCAGCAGCCAATACTGAACCCTTTTTTTTAACGGTTATTCTCTTCACCCTTTAATTCTCCATTTTCGTTTTCACCATTACCCATTTTTTTCCCTTGTGGGGATTTTAGCATTTCTTTAATTACTTTATTTAGGCCGGTATTCACATTTTTTGTGTTCGGGCTGTTCGTTGCAAAGTTTTCAACATAAGGGCGCAGAGTCGTATTATCACTTACATATACATGGTACGACCTAGGGACGACAGACATAGCTGTTTTCTTCACTTGGTCTGCAATCATGTTACGGTTATTTGAGTCCGTATGATAAATGACCAGCACTTCTTCATCTGTCACAAGTGTAGATATATCGTCAACATTTGGAATATCCGTACAGTAGCCAGAAATGATATCAGCTAATTGCTCCTTATTGATGGTTCCATAATTAACATTGGAAACCCTTTCGCCTGCAACGGGGCTTTTCTGGTGACGGACATAACCAAAATTATTTTTTGTACCATTATTATTCGTATTCCTAAAATCCCTGCCGTTGACGTTGTTTCCATTATTATTTTGATTATATAACTCAGGGCGCTGAGTATTTACATTCAGCGTGTTGCCGCTTCTTTCGTAAATTCCATCGCTTTCATTTGCCATATTGTTGTTTTGACAAGCAGTTAGTGCTGTAAGGCCGCATATCCCTAAGATGATCAATGATTTTCTAATGTGAAACACCTCCTTGCTTATAGAATAACCAGCCGATTATTTTTTTCTCTTAGAAATTGATGGGCTATCAGTTATAATTTAAATAAAGTAAGAAATACCTTTCGGAATACAAACATTTCCAATATAATGGGGATGATAGACGCTGTTTTTAAACTGAGGTGATTGATGTGATTTGTGTTAATAACGTTTGCTATGAGGTTATTGAAGATATACGAAATGGTTTTAATGAAGAAGCATTTCGAGGCAGATATAGCGATATTTTAACCCGGTATGATTATATTGTTGGGGATTGGGGCTATGGCCAGCTAAGGCTGCGGGGTTTCTTTGACGATCAAAATCAGAAAGCCACCTTTGATACGAAAATTAGTACATTATCGGAATACTTGTATGAATTTTGCAATTTTGGCTGTGCATATTTTGTGGCGAAAAAAGTAAATAAGTAAATAAGTAAAAAAGAAAAGGCAATCAGGCATCATCTGATCGCCTTTTTATACAATTAAGCCAAGTTTTGCTTAACTACTGCTTTATTTTTGATAATCATCATACGGCGGTTCCGTGCTTCTTTCGGGGTCATCGTGGGTAGGATGAGCTCCTTCCATTTGCCGAGGCATGTCTTCATGTAAGGTTTTATTTTCGTAATTAAAGGCACTATACCTTCGCTGTTCTTCGCGAAAGGGAGTACTTTTATTTTCTACGGGATCATGTCTTTTTAATGGGGATCCGTATGGTCCATCAGGGAAGTCCTCTGCCGTCACATAGTTCCTTCGCTTTTCAACATTTGTAAAATCCGTATACTCACGCTCTTCCTTATTATCCAACAATTACCACCCCTTAAAAAATAGAAAAATTAAAAAGAGAACCTTACATCTAAGGTTCTCCTTTATTATTTGTGAATCTGGTGATAATAAACCGGAGAATACATATTACTAAATTAATTCATATAGAAAGGAGCGCAATTCCTCAGCGTCTTCTTCAGAAAGATTAAAGGCATACTCTAAATAGCCTTCTTCTTTTAAATCATCAGGTCCAATGATTGCAAAACGGCTTCCTTGAATATCAAGAACTATATGCTTTCCATAATAGCGATCGGATTGAACAATAGCCAAATCAAAACGTTGATTATCACCCATAAAGCTAACGAAGCGTGTTTTTGTATCTACCAAATCATCATATAAAAAAAAACGTTCTGCCATATTATTTAATACTCCTTTATTCACATAAATTTCAGTTAACCGTATTGATTCTATCATAACAGAAATAATCATAATTCTCACCGCTTCTCTAACGGTTTATCAGGCAATTTGTCCGATTAATCTTTCAAATATTGGAGGAAATGGTCGGATTTTGTGATAAAATGGTGGCATATGTAATTTTGGACGCTGCATCTGAGAGGAATGAGACCATGCCCCGGCAAAACAAAATAAGGTTCAATCAGTTGAACAAATGGATAAAAATCTTACTGCCAGAAGATAAGCTTAAGTTTTATCCGCCGCAATTTATTATTCGTGACCCAATTAGGAAAGCAGTAAGTAAAGCTTTTGATGGTGGCTATGAAGTGGCAGTGATTGTGTTTAACATTAAAAATTTGCGAGAATTGCCGGAACAGCTTGGAGAACAGGGGTATACAGGTTTTATTCAATTATTAAAGCTGACTTTTCAAGATGTGATCAAAGACGAAGTAAAGTCAGAAGAAATTATGGCTCTTCATGATTATTCAAGTGATGGTCTGACACTGTTTATGAAGGTTAACCATGATAGTCATTCTGTTACAGATATTGATAAAAAAATGAAAAAAATTCTAAGACTTTCTGAAAAAAAACTAGCTGAACTAGTTCCTCTTGCGAAACCAGTGTTTGAAACAGGCTATATGTTTATTGAGAAAAGACATTATTCGATCCAAGAGGCCATTTTAAAAGCAAATCAGCATGCACTTTCCATGGCAGAGAAGCGAGTTCAATCTGAATATAATGAAATGCTGTATATGGTTAATCGAATAGTGGCACAAAAAGATATATACCTTCTGGCTCAGCCGATTATAGATATTGCCACAGGTGAGGTGAGGGCATGGGAAATGCTGACCCGCGGTCCGAAGGGCTCTGTATTGGAAAGTCCGCTCCAGCTTTTCTCTATAGCTCGGCAGACAGGGATGCTATATGACCTTGAGATGATTGTTTTCGAAAAAACCCTTCAACAGATTTATAAAACGGGATGCACACAGGATATCTTTATTAACTTTACACCTATAACATTAGGGCATGAACGATTTATTCGTGATATTAAGAATATGCTTGCAAAGTATAAGAATATCTCCCCAAGGCAAATAACTCTTGAAATCACAGAGCGTGATGCCATTGAAGGGATGGAGAACTTTTTATACAATATAAAGGTGTTGAGAATGCTTGGTTTCCGTGTGGCCATTGATGATACAGGTGCCGGATACGCAAGCTTGCACTCTATAAGTGAAATCATGCCAGATATTATTAAGATTGATCGTTCTGTCATTCAGGATATAGATAAAAATTCGGTAAAAGAGTCAATGTTAAAAGGATTACTAATTATTGCGAAGGAGGCCGGTTCTTTAGTAGTAGCAGAAGGAATCGAAAATAAAGAAGAAGCCTCAGTCCTTTCAAGAAATAAAGTTGATTTAGCACAAGGCTATTATTATGCTCGTCCAGATTTTCTAGAAAAGGGATTAAAGCTATCGTAATGGAAGAAGGGTGAGAAATTTGTACTTTGTTGATCGGGAAAAAATTGAAACAACTCTTGTGTTTTTAGAACAGCAATTTGCATTCTTAGAAGAAATAAAAGATCTTAATTCACAGTTTGAAAAAGCTGCACTGGAACGGACAAGCCAGCTAATTATTGAAGCGATTCTCGATGTTGGGAATGCCATGATTGATGGATTCATTATGCGTGATCCTGGGAGCTATGATGATATTGTGGACATTCTGGATGATGAAAAGGTCATTCATAATGAATTAACCAAAAGCTGTAAACATATTATTAAATACCGCAAAATGCTTGTTCAAAACTATACTGAGGTAAATCACGATGAAGTCAAGGCGGAATTTAGCAAGCATTTATCCGTTTTAAAGCAATTTCCCGAGAAAGTCAGAGCATACTTACTTCATGAGCTTGGTCCAGTTTCCGCGTTTAGGAATTAATGATGCTGAATCACTGTAGTAGGGAGTGATGAAATATGGGTAAATATAAAGGCTATTTAATTGATCTGGATGGGACAATGTATAGAGGAACGGAATTGATTAAAGAAGCAGCAGATTTTGTTCAGCAGCTTCGTGAGCGTGGGCTTCCTTATCTTTTTGTTACGAACAATTCCTCGAGAACGCCTGCCCAGGTGGCAGAAAAGCTCCGCCAATTTACGATACCCGCTACGGAAGCTCAGGTTTTTACAACCAGTATGGCAACGGCTAATTACATATATGAACAGAAGCAGGATGCCTCGGTCTATTGTGTAGGAGAAGAAGGCATAAGGAATGCCCTGCAAGACAAGGGATTTGCAATTGTTGAAGAGAATGCAGATTATGTTGTCGTTGGGATTGACCGCTCCATTACTTATGAAAAGCTGGCTACTGCTTGTTTGGCAGTCAGAAATGGCGCTACCTTTATTTCGACAAATGGAGATATAGCAATCCCGACAGAGAGAGGGCTTCTGCCAGGCAATGGTTCGTTAACATCAGTTATTACTGTTTCTACGCAAACTAAGCCAATTTTTATCGGAAAGCCAGAATCCATAATTATGGAACAAGCTCTTCAAGTACTTGGGACGAAAAAAGAAGATACCCTTATGGTCGGGGATAATTATGATACCGACATATTAGCGGGGATGAATGCAGGTCTTGATACTTTGCTCGTTCATACTGGAGTAACGACGAAGGAATTGCTGGGCAGGTATGAAAAGAGGCCTAGTTATGTAGTGGATTCGCTGAATGAGTGGGAGTTTTTGTAGGAGCGATTTTTTATATATTTATAATAGTTTAAGTTTAAGCCCTTAGTAAAAAGGATGGAGACATTTTCTCCATCCTTTTTATTAAGGGCTTCAGTGTTTATAAATTGGTCAAGTAATCTGAACTAAATTTTCCTTTCCTTCTTCGAATAATTAACTATGATGAACAGTATTTTTATTGCATATATATAAATTAATATGAAATAGATTGTTCATGATATTTAAGGGCTTATTAATAAATTTGTGGAGGTTCATTTCGATGGGAGAGAGTATAAGGATTCAGGATATTTTTAAAATTGTACTAAAACGTATAATACTAATCGTATTAATAACGTCACTTTCAGTTCTTGTTACTGGAATTGTAAGCTATAAATACTTAACGCCTATTTATGAAACTTCCACTCAGTTGCTAATCAATCAAACGAATTCCGATCAACAGTCAGGGGGAGCTATCAATATACAAGGTAATCTAGAGTTAATAAATACTTATCGAGTTATTATTAAAAGTCCTGCAATTTTAGATTTAGTAAAGAACGAAATGAATTTAAATGCATCTTTAAAAGAACTAAGTAATCAAATTAGTGTTTCAAGTGAACATAACTCACAAGTAGTGACCATTACGACCCAAGACAAGGATCTAAAAAAAGCTGTAAAGATGGCGAACACAATAGCAAATGTGTTTCAAAATAAAGTTAAAGTGATTATGAATATAGACAATGTATCCATTTTATCAATGGCAGATGAAGATACTAGCAGCGTACCAATCAAACCAAGTCCGATTATAAACATGTTCATTGCTTTTACGGTTAGTCTCTTAGCTATGATTGGTCTAGTGCTGCTATTAGAATATTTGGATAACACAATAAAGGCAGAGAATGATATTAAGCATTTTTTGGATATTCCAATACTAGGTTCGATACCAGTGCAAGCTGGCAGCTATTTTCAGAAGGATGAAGGAAAAAAATCATTTAAGATGGGGATGAAGAACCTATGGAATTTTCGGGGACTTTTTAAAAAGAAAGAAAAAGTAAACAAAAGGAAAATAATCACAATCTCTAAACCAAAGTCACCAATTTCTGAGCAATATCGAACCATTCGGACAAACATTGAATATTCTAATATTGATCGTGAGAACCGTATTATCATGGTCACTTCATCAAACCCTGGTGAAGGTAAGACTATTACATCCTCAAACTTAGCTGTTGTGTTTTCGCAACAAGGGAAAAAAGTACTGTTAATTGACGCCGACTTTCGGAAACCAATGGTTCATGATGTATTTAAGAAACAGAATATGTTTGGCTTAACATCTGTAATTATTAAACATATACCATTAAATGAAGCTATACAAGAAACAAGAATTAAAAACCTGTATGTATTGACTAGCGGACCAATCACACCTAGCCCATCTGAATTACTCAGTTCACAAGCAATGAGCGAATTATTAAAGACGATTAGTGAGCAGTTTGATTTGGTTATTATTGATACACCGCCAATTCTTCCGGTAACTGATGCTCAAATACTCGCTAATCAATGTGATGGAGCGATATTGGTTATTAATTGTGGGAAAACAAAATATGAACATGCAGAAAAGGCCAAAACTTTATTACTGAACGTAAATGCGAGATTATTAGGAGCAGTTCTCAATAATATTAAGTTGAATTATACAGATTATTATTACTATGATGATCATAGCTAATCAATTCGATCTTAAACACTTTAAAAAATGTGATAAAAAGCGGAGGAGTGGGGAAGGTGATTGATATTCATTGTCATATTCTCCCTGGTATTGATGATGGAGCAAAAGACCTTATTGAAAGTATAGGAATGGCTAAACATGCAGCTAGTAAAGGAATAACAACTATTTTTGCAACACCACATCACAAAAATGGACGGTATTATAATAAGGGAAACAAAATACTTGCAAAGGTTAATAAGTTAAATTCGAAGTTAAGGAAAGAAAAAATCCCAGTAAAAATTTTACCTGGTCAAGAGCCCCGAATTTATGGGGAGCTTCTTGAAGATTATAAAGCTGGGAAAATATTGACTTTAAATAATCAACATAAATATTTATTAGTTGAATTACCAGATACTCATGTACCTGCTTATGCTGTGAAGCTTTTATTCAATATACAATTAGAAGGAATCACTCCTATCATCGTTCACCCCGAAAGAAATGTTCAGATTAGGGAGAATCCTGATATTTTACATCAATTAGTAATGAACGGAGCAGCTACTCAAATTACAGCCTCGAGTTTAATAGGTTATAAAGGAAAGAAGCTACGGAAGTTTTCTCTTCAATTAATTAAACATCATTTAACTCATTTTATTGCATCCGATTCACATCGTTTATCAAGGAGTTCATTTAAATTGAATGAAGCTTATGAGGTAATAAATGAAGAGTTTGGAACAGACTATTCCAATTTACTCCAAGAAAACACTAGAAAACTTCTTAATGGAAATGGAATAAATAGACAAGAACCAAACAAAATTAAAATGAATAGATGGTTTCATTTTTAACAAATTTGTTTATTTTTCCTTCATATAGAGAAGGAGTATCGGCAGCATTAATGCAGGTAATGTTTGAATTGTCAAAAATTACAATGAATTTATCAAATATTTTCGATGCACTTAAAAATTAGGAGTGTTTTAGATGAACATAGTTGAGTATGATTCATTAATACAATGTAAAAATGAAATCGTAAAATTTCAATTTCAAAATAATACTACTGTTTTTTTTGATTACGATTGGATGCTATTGTGGAAAAAATATTTTGGGGAAAAATATAAAGAGAAAATAATTCTTTTTTATGAGAATGAGGAGCTAAAAGGTTTTGCTCCATTGGTATATTTTGAATCTAAAGGATTTTCAAAACGGATATTTAGGTTTTACGGTGGTAATATGAATGGTTATATTAATATACCTGCCAAAAAAGGATATGAACAGGTAGTTTATAGATATTTGCTTGCCCATTTAAGAAAAGATAAAAAAGCAATTAGTATTCAACTTGAAGATATTAATGATCAAACTATAGATTATGAAATACTACATAATTTAGCAAGAATGGAAAAGGGAATTGAAAGATATCAATATTCCTGTCCTTACAATTATCTAGATGGTAATTGGGATGAGTTTTTGAAACGTCAAATACCAAAAAAAAAGAAAAGAAACGAATTAAAAGCTTTTAGTAAAAAATTATACAATTTAGGTGAAGTTAGCTTAATACGGATAAATGATAGTGAATCTTGGGGAAATTATAAATATTTGATTGATCAAACATTTTATATCCATAAGATAAGATTTCAAGAAGTATTAAATACTAGCAGATATAGTGAACCTGATTATAAAGAATTTTATAATAATTTAATTGAAAGGTTAGCCAAAAAAAGTAAAATTGATCTATCTATTCTTTGTTTAGATAATAAGGTAATCTCTTTTCTATTTGCATTTAAAGATGATAATAGACTAATTGATTATATTCCTGGTTTTCATCCATCTTTTTCAAAAATTTCACTTGGACACGTTCATTTAATGGAATTATTCCAAAACTTAATAGAAGAACAAGAAATTAAAATCTTTGACTTTTCAAAAGGAATGGGAATATATAAACAAAAATGGACAGTTTCTACTTACAATAACTTTCTCTTTAATTTTAAACTTAATAATAACTTACCATCTAACATAAATTGGTTTGTTAATAACCAAATAATAAATTTAAAACTTTTAGGTAGAAAAAAAGGTTGGAATAACCGTATCAAACACATTCTTGGTAGTATAAAAAATATGATAGACAATGAAAGCAATATTGAAGAAATTCAAATAGTTGAGGTTGTAGAGGATTTAAAGTTAGATAAAAATAGTTTTATTATTTCAAAATTTCGATATGAAGATATTGCAAACTTAAACATGTATACTCAAAAATTTATAATTGACGAAGTATTAATGAAAAAAGAAATTTTAATTTGGAAAAAGAAAAATAATTTAGAGTTTATTGAAATTGTAGATGATATTAGTAGAAAACTTTATCAATGTAAGGACGGAAATTTATTAAATGAGTAAAGAAATAATATATGAAAACAAAGGATTATTTATATTAAGCTTCGATACTGATGAAGCTTGGGCGGATTTGGTTTAGGTTTAACAAAAAATCCCAGAAAGAGAGGGTGGAAATGATGCCAAAAGTATCAGTAATAATGGGAGTACTTAATAGTCAAGAAACTATTTCAAAAGCAATTGAGTCAATAGTAAGTCAAACTTTTAAAGATTGGGAATTCATTATTTGTGATGATGGTTCTACTGACGAAACATATAATATAGTTTATCAATATTCTTTAAAAGATAGAAGAATAAAGTTAATTAAAAATGAAAAAAATATGGGATTAGCATACTCATTAAACAATTGTATAGAGCATTCTATGGGTGATTATATAGCAAGAATGGATGCAGATGATGTATCTCATTCAGATAGATTTGAAAAACAATTAAAATTTCTTGAACTGAACCCTCAATATGATTTTGTAAGTTGTAGTACATTAATGTTTGATGAAGACGGGGTATGGGGAGTATTAGAGGGAAAACCTGAACCTGTAAAGAAAGATTTTCTTTATGGAGCATGTTTTAACCATCCTACAATTATCTTTAGAAAAGAATCGTTAATCAAAGCATCTTGTTATAATGTGGCAAAGGAAACTAGAAGATGCGAAGACTACGATTTATTTATGAGAATGTACTTATTAAATATGACAGGGTTCAATATGAGAGAACCATTATTTTCATATTATGAGAGTAGAAGGGCTTATAGTAAGAGAACCTATAAATATAGAATTGATGAGGCAGTTGTTAGATTTAAGGGGTATCGTTCACTTAAGATTCTTTTCCCATTAGGAATAATATTTGTGTTTAAACCTTTGGTTGTTGGTCTTATTCCTGCAAGGATATTACATGCGATTAAACAAAGATTGTATAAAAAAAAAGATTCTATTCAAACATAATTTATGCATAACTAGAATTACTGGGGTGGAATTCAAAATGAATAAAATAATGTTAATAATTGTTGTTTTAAGCAATGGTGGAGCTCTGAAGGGAAAATGCTAATGATTTAAAATGTATTATTCAGTTGTTTTTTTTTAGTATTTTTGTTCTTTATTAAGGTTAAAAACGTTTTTTTTAATGTACGATCTATTTCACTTTAAAACAAAGCACTTTTGGGGTAAGCCATTGTACGTATTTGGAACATTCGAAAAGCGTGGTAACTATATTTTTAGGAAACAAGCATATCTTCAATGGGGGGATAGTACAAATATTATAGGAAGTATCATTTTGCTTAATCCTGGTGGGGAAAAATTTGAAAAAGAACAATGGAATGATTTAAATAGTGCAAAAATAGCACGTGCCGAAGGTCAAATTATGTATAAGTTTTTATGAATTCTAGATGTTCACAGTCTCCAATAAGATTAATTCAAAGTGGGTGTTTAAACTATGAATATACTAGTTACAGGCGGTGCCGGCTATATAGGATCACATACCAGTGTTGCTTTGATTGATGCAGGACATTCAGTCATTGTTGCTGATAATCTTTCTAACAGTAAAGCTGAAGCGGCAGAAAGGATAGAACAAATAACGAAAAAAGAAATAACTTTTTATCCGATTGATGTAACTGATGAATCAGCAGTCAACACCATCTTTTCTAATCATGAAATAGATGGTGTTATTCATTTTGCTGGACTTAAAGCGGTGGGAGAGTCAGTCGAAAAGCCACTAGCTTATTATCATAATAATATCGTCAGCACGATGATTCTCGCTAAAGCATGTCAGAAATATAACGTTAAGCGGTTTGTCTTTAGCTCATCGGCTACTGTTTATGGAGACAATAAAGTACCATTTGAGGAGAGTATGGATCTCCTTTCAACGACAAACCCATATGGTGAAACTAAAGCAATGAGTGAGCGTATTCTTACTGATATAGCAAAAGCTAATCCTAGCTTCTCAGTATCGCTGCTTAGATACTTCAATCCAGTAGGAGCTCATGAAAGCGGATTAATTGGAGAATCACCAAATGGAATCCCAAATAACCTTATGCCGTATGTCTCTCAAGTTGCTAAGGGTAAGCTCCAGAGATTGAGAGTCTTTGGAAATGACTATCCAACCGTGGATGGTACAGGGGTTAGAGACTATATTCATGTCATGGATCTAGCAGAGGGGCATGTTGCTGCATTAAACAATCTTTTCGAGGGAGTTCATACCTATAACTTAGGGACAGGAAAAGGTACTAGTGTCCTAGAGCTTGTGCAAGCTTTTGAAGAAGCAAATGGTATTAAAATACCTTATGAAATTGTTGATCGGAGACCTGGGGATATTGCTTCATGCTATGCTGATGTTTCGAAAGCAAAAAGGAAACTGGGCTGGGAGGCTAAACGAGATATTGTTGACATGTGTCGGGATGCTTGGCGGTTTGAGAGGGATTATAGGGAGTGAAAGGAACTTAGTTCTCGTGCCAGATTATAGGAAGTATTATTTTACTTAATCCTGTTGGGGCAAAATTATAAACAAACAATGGAATGATTTAAAAAGTGCAAAAATAGCATGTTCCGAAGGTCAAATTACGTGTAATCTAGGAAAAATCTATCTGATTGAAAAAGTAATGAAAAAAGTGTTCTTCCCACTTGAAGTCATCTTCTGCTTTTTAATCATTTTTTAATTGTATAAAATTTATTGTCTAAGTGAATTGGCTTTATTTGTTGAAAATAATGCTATAAACAGTTGTGTTTATTATCTATTTAGATGATAAATCAATTTAAAGATGAATTTTGGGAAGTAGGGAATTTGGAATGAAAATATTATATGTTACGACAATTTCAAATACAGTTAATGCTTTTTTAATTCCCCATATAAGGATGTTAATAGCCCAAGGCCATCAAGTTGATGTTGCTTTTAATATAGTTCAAGAAGTAAGTCACGAATTAATTAATATGGGTTGCAAAATACATCAAATAGAGTTTCAAAGATCTCCTTTAAAAAGGGAAAACTTATTAGCATATAAAAAAGTAAAAAATTTAGTAATAAGAGAGGGATATGATTTAGTTCATACACATACTCCAGTAGCCTCATTTTTAATAAGGATGGCATGTCGAAATATTCCAAACCTAAAAATGATCTATACTGCCCATGGATTTCATTTTTTTAAAGGAGCTCCCCTTCAAAACTGGCTACTCTATTATCCGATTGAGTGGATATCAGCAAAATGGACAGATGTTTTAATTACAATAAATCAGGAAGATTATTTATCTGCAAAAAAATTCATGAATGGTGTTATTTATAATGTACATGGAGTTGGAGTAGATTTAAATAAGTTTCAACCACAAAGTCAAGAATTAAAACAGCAATTAAGGAAGGAATATGGATATAAAAGTGATGACTTTATTATAATTTTTGCTGGTGATTTAAGATATGAGAAACATCAGGATTTATTAATAGATACTATAAGTCTATTAAGACATAAAATCCCTAATATAAAACTTTTATTAGCAGGATCTGGACAGCTATTGGAACAATATAGGAAGCAAGTCATTAAATTAGAGATTGAAGAGAATGTTGAGTTTTTAGGATATCGTACAGATATAAACAAATTATTGTTGTTATCAGATATTGCTGTTTCATCTTCTAAACGGGAAGGATTACCTGTTAATGTTATGGAAGCAATGGCTACTGGTTTACCACTGATTGTTACTAATTGTAGAGGCAATCGTGATTTAGTGGAGAATGGTGTAAATGGTTTTATTAGGGAAATTAATGATGTAAGTGGTTTTGCTGAATCTATAGATATTTTGTATCATTCAGAGTTATTAAGAAACAGCTTTGCATTGGAAAGCTTAGAACGCATAAGACAATATTCATTAAAGAATGTTTTGAAGGAAATGGAATATTGCTATGTCTGCCATAATAAAATTAATATTGAATAAACTCAACTTTCGCAGAATGAAATCGAATAGAGCTGCTTTAAAGAAACCACTTCCCGTTATTGTTAGGGCTTTTACCATTGGAGATAATTTTTATTTTAAAACCTTTAATTGTTGGACTTATACCACAAAAAGCACTAGCAATTTTAAGGAATGAAAATAATAGTAAATAATTTTACGTACTAAAGAGGGTAGAATGAAAATGAGAATTTTGTTTATAACAGGTATTAATATCACAAACCCTACTTTAATTGGGGTAATTAAGAAAATAAATGGTCAAGTAAATGCAATGAGGTCATTGGGTCATGAAGTAGTATTCTCATATATTATTAATAATGAGTTGATTTTTGAATATCCCGATTTGTCTAAAGAAAAAATTGCAATCAGCAATAATAGTATAGTTTCAAGGATTAAAAGTTATAAAGAATTTATTAAAAATACAAAAACTAACAAATACGACATAATCTTTATTCGAATTAATGATTTGAACCCTTTCCTTCTATTAGCCTTAAAGAAAATAAAAAACAATAACATAAAAATAATATTTGAGTTACCAACTTACCCAGTCAAAGAGGAAGCAAAATTACTTGAAAAAAAGTATGTACAGGAAAAGCAATTTGGAAAGCTACTTTTTTATAAAATCAATAGGTTGATGGAAGGTGCTACCATTCCGTTTGTGAAATTTGTAGTTGATTGGATAGTAACTTACTCATTAGACAAAAGAATTTATGGGGTTAATACTATTGCAATTGGAAATGGAATAAATTTAAAGGAAATAAAGAAAAAAACATATTTATCTACAAAGGAAAATGTAATTAATGTTATTGGAGTAGCCAATCTTAGTATATGGCACGGATTTGATAGAGTAATACATGGATTAGAAAAAGATAGTAATATAATTAAAAGCAATAATGTTATTTTTAACATTGTTGGTACAGGATCAGAAGAAAATACTTTAAAAAGTCTTACAATGAAATTAGGAGTATCTAAAAATGTTATTTTTCATGGTGTTAAGAGAGGTAATGAACTTGATGAATTATTTGATAAATGTGATCTCGCCGTCTCTTCGTTAGGAATGCATAGGATTGGATTGACTGAAGGAGCGGTTCTAAAAACAAGGGAATACTGTGCTAGAGGAATTCCATTTATTTACGGGTATAATGATGTAGATATTAAAAATAATTATCCATTTGCCTTAAAAGTTCCAGCAGATGAAAGTTATATAAATATAAATGATTTAATTGACTTTTATAATTTAAATAAACAAAATGAATTAACTAATGAGATAATGAGAGACTGTGCAAAGAAAAACTTTACTTGGGAACTCCAAATGAAAAAAGTATTTAAAGAGGTTTGGAAGGAGAGTTAGGATATTTGATAGATCTTGAGTTAAATTATTGGTTACTTACACCGATTGTTTTATTAACTTTTTTTATATTGATTCTTGCCTTTGTAAGTCGTAAATTTATTCAAGATAGAATAATTATAACAGTGTTTAGCGTAGGATTTTTATTATATTCAGGAATTGGAATAGCATATAATCAAGCTGACTATATATTTGTTATACCCTATATTATGTTTTATTTGCTATTTATTACTTTTTTTTGTGTGTTCTCTGGTAACTCCTCTGTAAATTCTTCTAATATCATATTAAAAGATAATTATATGAAACTGGGAATTATAGATAGAATTTTT
>NZ_JBALOW010000021.1:32240-106412 GCF_036965085.1 Bacillus sp. JJ1532 | reverse complement strand
GCTGTAATCTTTAATAAGATTACAGCTTTTTTACTATAATTCTTATTAGGAATTAGTTATATTACCGGAAATTCAAGCAATGGTGTTCTTAGTTTAGTTATTTTATTTATTATCTGTTGAATCCTTTTGCTGGGTATACCGAATTAAGTAAAGTTTGTATCAAAGCACTAGGGTGTATATCAAGTTAGTAAATAAAGCTTAATGTATAGGGGACTGATATTCCATTTTGAGGAATGCAGCCTTTAACTTTATTCATATTCCACCTGTAAATAACATTTAAGCTATGAATATATTCAAAAATTGTAATTGATATTATTCAAAATAAGTCGTATAGTAGTTTTGGGATGATTGAAGGGCTTACATAAATAGTTGTTTAGTAACAGGATAACTATTTAATAGTATTTTAAGATGTTTTTAATTGCCTTTGTGAAAAATCACACAAGACATAAATTTCCTTCAGTTGATAGTAAAAATATTTATTTTGTAAAGGGGTAGTGAACATGACTGCAACGCTTACACAACCAAAACCTGAACAAGAGCATGTGTCGTATCAAGAGAAACTTGATATTCTTGATCAGCTTTTAAAACCTGAGGTACAGGAATCCTTAACAACATTAGTAGAGCAGCTGCCAAAGCTAACAGAGCTAGTAAATATTTTAAACAAATCATATGACTTCGCTCAATCAGTGGCAACTGATGATGTATTAAAGAATGATACAGTAAGTGCAATCGCTGAAATGGCAGGTCCAGTTAAGGACACTGTTAAAAGTATTGCAGCTACTGCTATTGAAGCAAAAGATCGTGCGGATGAAAGCCATGAAGTGATCGGTTTATTTGGCGTATTAAAAATGCTGAAAGACCCTCAAGCCCAAAAGCTTTTCCGTTTCGTTAATGCTTATCTTCAAATCTCTGGAGAAAAGAATAGCCAACAAAGATAAGTTCTTTTAATACAACTAGTAAGGACGGGATGATACATGTCAAAACATATTGTGATCTTAGGGGCAGGTTATGGCGGAGTTCTTTCAGCTTTAACTGTTCGCAAATACTTAAATAGTGAAGAAGCCTATGTTACTGTAGTAAATCAATATCCAACACACCAAATTATTACTGAGCTGCACCGTCTTGCAGGGGGAACAATTGCAGAAAAGGCTATTTCTATGCCGTTAGAAAAGGTTTTCAAAGGCAAAGATATTAACTTGAAAATTGCTAAGGTTGACTCATTCTCTGTTGACGAAAAGGCAGTAAAGCTTGATGATGGTTCCACATTAAAATATGACGTACTTGTTGTTGCTCTAGGAAGCAAAACTGGTTACTTTGGTATTCCAGGACTAGAGGAAAACAGCATGGTATTAAAATCAGTCGAAGATGCTAATAACATTTACAATCATATTGTTGGAAAAATTGAAGAATACAGCAAAACTCGAAATGAAGCAGATGCAACGATTGTTATTGGCGGCGGCGGATTAACTGGCGTTGAGCTAGTTGGTGAAATCGTTGATAATATGCCAAAAATCGCAAAAAAATATGGAGTAGATCCGAAAGAATTGAAAATCAAGCTTGTTGAAGCTGGTCCAAAAATTCTTCCGGTTTTACCTGATCACTTAATCGAACGTGCTACTGCAAGTCTTGAAGCTCGTGGTGTAGAATTCTTGACAGGTCTTCCTGTAACGAATGTAAATGGAAATGAGATCGACCTTAAAGACGGATCAAAAATTGTTGCCAATACATTTGTATGGACAGGCGGAATCCAAGCACTTCCGATTGTTGAACAATCTGGTCTTGCATGTGATCGCGGTCGTGCAACTGTTAATGAAAATCTTCAATCATCTTCTCATCCTGATGTATTTGTTGTTGGAGACAGTGCAGTTGCCTTCCCAGCAGAAGGCGGTCGTCCATATGCGCCAACCGCACAAAATGCATGGCAAATGGGAGAACTTGTTGGTTATAATTTATTCGCACTTCTTAAAGACAAGACATTTGATACATTTGCACCAGTAAATTCAGGTACTCTTGCAAGCCTTGGCCGTAAAGATGCTGTAGCAACAATCGGTGCTAACGAAACTTCACTTAAAGGACTGCCTGCGTCTATCATGAAGGAAGCAAGTAATGTTCGCTACTATTCACATATTAAAGCTTTGTATGCATTAGCATACTAAGGCATAATAAAAAAATGAAGCTGCCAAAACCATCACGGTTAGCAGCTTCATTTTATTTTTCTATAAATTTTCTCCCTTTTCCTCAAACAGCTTAATAATATTCACAATCGTATTTACTGCCTTTTCCATATTATCAACGGAAATATACTCAAATTTACCGTGATAGTTTTCGCCGCCAGTAAAAATATTTGGAGTTGGCAGTCCCATATAGGAAAGCTGTGAGCCATCAGTGCCGCCGCGGATTGGTTTTACAATTGGGGCAATATCCAGCATTTCCATTGCCTCGTGTGCAATATCAACGATTTCTTTAACAGGTTCGATTTTTTCCTTCATATTATAATACTGATCCTTCATTTCAAGAAGGATTTTGTCTTGTCCATATTTTTGCTTGAGCTCCTGAACAATGGCTTCCATTTTTGCTTTTCTAGCATTGAATTTATCCTTATCAAAATCACGTATGATGTAACTTAGCTTTGTTTCTTCCACATCTCCATTAAAAGAAAGAAGATGGTAGAAACCCTCATACCCATCAGTAAATTCAGGAGCCTCATTAACAGGAAGCTTCGAGTTGAATTGTATCGCTATTTTTGTTGAATTCACCATTTTCCCTTTAGCAGTTCCAGGGTGAATATTATTTCCTTTAATGGTAACTTTTGCAGCAGCAGCATTGAAGCTTTCATACTCGAGTTCCCCAAGAGGTCCTCCGTCTACTGTATATGCATATTTTGCATTGAAGGCCGCCACATCAAATTTATGAGGCCCTCTGCCAATTTCCTCATCAGGGGTAAAAGCCACTCTTATTTTGCCGTGCTTTATTTCGGGATGTTGAATGAAGTATTCCATTGCCGTCATAATCTCAGCAATTCCCGCCTTATTATCAGCACCAAGAAGAGTGGTTCCATCTGTTGTAATTAAAGTATGGCCTTTATATTGGTTTAAGCTTGGAAAATCCTTTGGTGAGAGAACAATTTGTAAATCTTTATTTAAGATAATATCATTACCATCATAATCTTCGTGAATTTGCGGTTTGACATTTGCACCTGTAAAATCAGTTGCTGTATCCAGATGAGCCAAAAATCCAATTGTAGGCACTGACTTTTCTGTATTGGCGGGTAAAGTCGCCATTACATACCCATTCTCATCAATTGATACTTCTTCCATTCCGATTGACTTTAATTCTTCGACTAATAAATTCGCCAAGGTTAGCTGACCTTGTGTGGAAGGGCATGTTTCATTCGCTTCATTAGATTGCGTATCAATTTTCACATATGTAGTAAATCTTTTAATTATTTCACTTTTCAATCTCAACAACTCCTTTGTATGGTACTATTACCATTTTATCACTCCAATCTATAAAAGTATAAGATAGACAGCTTTATATTGAAAAATGCCCATTCTTAAATAAATTTAGTGTATAATGATTGAATATTTCAATTTAAGCTAAAAAAGGAGATTTACATAATGAGGCAAGATCCTATTCAGTTGATTGAACAAAATCGCGAAGAAATTCTCCAAACCTATCAAGAACTTCATCAGCTTGCTGAGCCAAGCTGGCAAGAGGAAAAAACCTCATCATATATTCGTGAAAAGCTAATAAATGCAGGGTTAAAGGTTAAAACGTATCAAGACCATTTTGGTTTAGTCACCGAGATTCAAGGGGAATCAAAGGATGTCATCGCCCTTCGTGCAGACATGGACGCATTAGTCCAGGAGGTAGATGGGGAGGTTCGTGCAAATCATTCATGTGGGCATGATGGACACAGTACAATGGCCCTCTATACGGCACTTGTCTTAGCTAAATCAGGGCAACGCTTTAAACACACTATCCGTTTTATTTTCCAGCCTGCCGAGGAAAAAGCAGAAGGTGCTCTGAAAATGATTGAAGAAGGGGCTTTGAAAAATGTCAAATTCCTTGGCGGGATTCATTTACGCCCATTAATTGAAATTCCTTTCCAAAAGGCCGCACCCGTCATTCTTCATGGATCTTCAGCAACGATTAAAGGTGTCATTAAAGGTGTGCAAGCACATGCAGCAAGACCTGAGGAAGGGAATAACCCGATTGAAGCAGCTGCTATGTTAATTCAGGCAATTCGACAAATCCGATTAAAAGATAATCACAAATATTCTATAAAAATAACAGAGCTTCACGGTGGAGAAGCATCTAATTCAATTCCAGAAACTGTTCAATTTACATTTGATCTAAGAGCTGAGACGAATGAAACGATGACAAAGCTAATTAATAAAGCAGAACATACTATGCAAAAAATGGCTGCACTTACTGAAACAGAGATTGAATCAAAACTTGTAGAGTATTCACCAGCTGCAGTAGAAAATTCAAAAGCAATTGAACTTGGAAAGCATGCTATTATTTCCATCCTTGGCGAAGATAATTTCGAACAAGCTTGCCATTCTCCAGGGGCAGAGGATTTCCATTTTTATACATTGAAAAAACCAGACATTGCAGCTACGATGATTGGCTTAGGATGTGATCTCCAGCCTGGGCTTCATCATCCAAAAATGACATTTAATCAGGAAGCACTAATTTACGGTGCAAAGATTTTAACCAATCTAATATTAGAGGCAGATAAAAAGCAGTGGTAACAAATAATTTTTCAAGAATAAAAATAATAGAAGTTTTTAGTTTTAGCTTTTAACTTAGAGACCTTCCTAACTTGGTTAAGAAGGTCTTTCTTTATTACAAAAGAAGGCGGGCGAGCTAATATGGATCAATTAAGAAAATCAGCCATGCTATTATATATTTTTGCTAGAATCTAATGGTTTTCTCTTTCTTTTCCGCAGAACAGCAATTATTAGTAAAAACAGAGGGATAATAGTTTGTATAAGGATTGCATAAAAAGGGAATCCCTTTACAGTATAACGGCTATATTCCATTGTATTAGGCAATGACCAAAAGCTAAATTCTACAATTAAAATTCCTATGGGCCATATAATAGGCCGGTAATCCGTAAGATTAAGCCATTGGGCAGTACCTAAAGCAACGACATAGTATAACATAGAGATTTTGACGAATGCCCCTACAATCCATAAAGCCATAACAACAGACTCCAAATTTTCGAAGAAATCAGCAAGACTAATGTATCGACTTGCTACCATCAGAGGGTAAACCTTAGAATCTATAGTTGTACCTAATACAAAAAGAACAATAAGATTAACGCCAACTAATGTCACCATTACGACAAAAACAGTCATTATCCCGTATTTCATTCCTTTTTTCATATCTGCTAAAAAAGGAAGAAGAAAAATAATCAGAAAAAATTCTGAGAACCATCCAAATGGCACGATTGCACCTTTTAGAGGAGGGATGATTCCTCTCTCTAATATCGGCAGTATATTGCTAATTTCAAAATCGCGGCTTAGAAGTATGATAAGAATAATGAGTGGAATGACAAAAATCGGAAAAATTAATTGGGCAACTCTTCCTACTACTTCTAAACCTCCGTGTACAGAAAAAGCGCAAAGGAGTGCCATTAAAGAGATTATTAAACTAATCGGGGTTTTGAACAGAAAGGAGCCTACAATAAATTCTGCGTATACTCTGACGACAACCCCCGTGGTTATTAGGTAAAAAGACAAAATGAAAAAATCGAGAATTTTTCCCGGAAATCGGCCAATGATGTGTTCGCTGAATTGGACAATCGTTTGACCCGGATAAAGTTTGTGCAAACTAACAGTTATATAAACAGTCACAAATCCGATTATAGACGCCAAAATGGGTGACAGCCATAGATCTTGTTGAGCAAATTTGGCGGTAAGGCTTGGCACAGAAAGGATAGCGGTAGCGACTATCGTAGGATACATCAACATTGCCATCTGGAGGGATGAAATTTTACCTTTCTCCATCATTTTTCTCCTTTGCTAAATACTATTGAAAATGAAATCATGACGAGATTACAGCAGTTGCTTTTCTAAAAACTGTTCAAACGTTTTAGATGGTGTTCTTTTCCAACTCGCTTCAAAGAGTACATTTACATCGTTATGAAATATTAGCTTGAATGAAATTCCTTACTATTTCTTTTCCGTATAACCCCAATGACTAATAAAAACAGCGGAATAATGGTTTGCAAGAGAGCTCCATAGAAAGGGAAAATCAAGTTAAAATAATTAAGGGTCATCGTGTTAGGTAACGACCAAAAGCTAAATTCTAAAGTAAAAATTCCAATTGGCCAAATAATTGGCCGGTAGTCTGAAAGATTTAGCAATTGTGCTGTACCTAAAGCAACGGCATAATAAATCACGGAAATTTTAACAAATGCCCCTACAATCCAAATGGCCATCACAACGGAATCCAAATTTTCGAAAAAGTCAGCGAAGCTAATGTATCGACTTGCAAGCATCAGAGGATAAGCCTTAGAGGCTGTTGTTGTACCGAGTACAAGAAGAACGATAAGATTCACCACAACTAACGTCACCATCACGCCAAAAACCGTTATTATCCCGTATTTCATTCCTTTTTTTATATCAGCTAAAAAAGGCAGCATGAAAATGATTAGAAAAAACTCCGTAAACCATCCACCAGGTACAATCGCCCCCTTGAGTGTTGGATAGATTCCTCTCTCTAATATTGGGAGTATGTTTCCAAGTTCAAAGTTAGGACTTATTAAGAAGATTAAAATGATAAGCGGTATAAAAAAAATCGGAAAAAGTAATTGGGCAACTCTCCCTAAAACTTCTAAACCTCCGTACACGACAAAAGCACATAGGAGTACCATCATAGACATGATGATACTAATCGGGGTTTTGTGCAGAAAAGAGCTGACAATAAATTCACCGTACTCTCTGACGATTTGTCCATTTATATGGATATAAAAAAATAATATGAAAAAACTAATAATTTTTCCCGGGAATCGGCCAATGATCTGTTCAATGGTTTGGACAAAGGTGAAATTTGGATAAAGCTTTTGCAAACGAATAGCTATATAGACTGTCAAAAACCCCATAATAGACGCAAAAACAGGTGACAGCCATAGATCTTGTGCCGCATATTTAGCGGTAATGCTTGGAACTGAAAGGATGGCGGTAGCGACTATCGTAGGATACATCAACATTGCCATCTGAAGAGATGAAATTTTGCCTTTCTCCATCATTTTTCTCCTTTGTTAGAACGTATCGAAAAACATTCATGTTTGTAATCACGAGATTTACTTTTCCATGAACTGTCCGAATGGCTTAAAAAGAGCATCTATCCATGTTGTGGGCCCATCCATCTGCGGGAGATTGAACATTGATAACACTAAACCGATAAGGAGGAGTACAATAAGTGCACCTTTGTCTTTTTTAGGTTTTTGTTTCATTTTAGGCCATTGAAACAAAAGGATGACAAAGATAATTACAGCTGTACTAAAGAAACCTTCCCACCTCATTTTTCATTCACCTCATTTTCAATTCCATTGATTTATTAATATTGCCCTCCCTGCGAATATGACCTTCAACGTCGATTTCCACCTTTACTTCTGAAAATTGCTCATCCCAACGATGTTTTACCATTTTCCATTCTTTAGGGTATTTATGGTGGAATTCTTTGGCGAAACCAACAATATCAGCTTTCAGATCATGCTGTGTATACTTGATAGCAGATTCGATACGCTTTTCAATATCTTTTTTATATGTTTTTTCTGCAATCTTTAATGATTTTGGATTTGAAAGGTCCAAATTCGTTCTGTTTTGCACAATGGCACCTTCTGTTTTTACCTTTATTGTCATTTTCCACTGCTCATCTTTAATTTGCGGAATTAGATTGATTTGGACTGATACCGGATTTAAAGACAAATCCCCTCTTTTACCTTGAGGTTTTGCGGTAACGGTATATTCTTTTACTTCATTCCTTAACCATAAGATTCCTCTAGTTTTATGTTCGGAAATCGTTCCAACCATTTTGTCTTTTTTAAATACTGCTGTTCCTGAAATTTTTGGAAACTGAAGGGACTTTTCTTTACTTGTTTTCTCAGTTTCAAATTTAACATATGGGAGAGCAGCTGCTTGAGCTTCGCTAATAAGCATTTCATCTAAGTCCTGTAATGTGGTCTTCATCCCAATACTTAATTTAACTATTTCCCGAACTGTTTCCGCAGAATAGCGTTCTAGTCTAGTCTGTAATTGAAGGATATTCTTTGCTTTTCCTTTACTGACAAACACAAATGCTCTTTCTCTTGGCTGTGGATGGCGGAGCAGGAAATCTAAATGATCTCGTATTCCTTCCCTTGCTAAATCTTCCCCGAAAATAAACACTTTACATTGTCCCCAAAAGATTTTACGAGGCAATTCACCTTGAAGTTTTGATAGGGCATCTGCAATATTGACTCCTGTATGAGATGTTGACACTGTTGTAGCTCCTCCTCCTCCTCCTTGCCCCCCTTGAGCGCCTCCACTGCTTATTGCTTTAGGAACAAAAATTTGGATGGATAGTTCAATTTGATTGTCTTCCTTTTTATCAATCGCTGCAGCAGTGACAAGCGCTAAATCATTAATTTCCCATCGATCCCAGCAGCCGGTTAACAAAAGAAGCAATCCACCAAAAGAAATCAATAGAAGGAATTTTTTTAGATAAAGATTCCTTTGTCCTTTCTCTAACATTGTTGATCACCCTCATCCTTTAATTTTCCGATTCTCCGCCTCTATTTGGATTCGGTTCCATACCTGAAGTCTGTCGATATATATTCGATTCCCCAGTAAGGTGCGGGCGTTTATCCATCATCCATAAAGGGGATCTCCACAGAACATCCCTGAGTTCATGGCCTTTAAGTGGTGCTAAAGGTGCTAGATAGGGTTCACCAAAGGAACGCAAGCTGCATAAGTGAATCACTATAGCCAGGATACCCATCACGATCCCAAGCAGCCCTAATGTACCGGCAAGAAAAATAATCGGAAATCGCAGCAAACGGATAGCAATTCCGGCTATATAGCGAGGGATCATAAATGAAGCAATTCCTGTAATTGCTACAACAATGACCATTGGTGCTGAAACGATTCCTGCTTGGACTGCAGCTTGTCCAATGACGAGGGCTCCAACAATACTGACAGCGGCCCCTACTTGTTTCGGTAATCGAACCCCTGCCTCTCGCAGTGCTTCAAACGTGATTTCCATAAGAAACACCTCTACTAAGGCAGGAAAAGGGACTGTCTCCCTGGCGGCTGCAATACTAAGCAGCAGTGCTGTTGGGACCATCTCTTGATGGAATGTCGTAACAGCCACATAAAGTGAAGGAAGCAAGAGAGATACTCCAAAGAACACATATCGTAACCAACGGATAAACGTGCTAATCATAAAACGTTGATAATAATCTTCCTGTGATTGAAGCAAAGAAAAAAAGGAAATTGGCGCAACTAGGCAGAAGGGGGAACCTTCAACCAAAATAGCAGCACGTCCTTCTAGTAAATTCCCACATACAATATCTGGACGTTCTGTTGACAATATTTGCGGGAATGGTGAATAAGGATTATCCTCAATCATTTCCTCGATATATTCACTCTCCAATATCCCATCAATCTGGATCCTTTGAAGACGGTTATTTATTTCTTCTATCAGTGTTTTGTCCGCTAACTCTTTAATATAAGCTAGTGCAACGGTTGTTTTTGTGTAAGTTCCGATTTTCATTGTTCGTATTTTTAATGCAGGGCTTTTAATAATTCTCCTTAATTGTGATGTGCTCACCTGCAATGATTCCGTAAAGCCTTCACGCGGACCTCTTATTACAGACTCTGCTGATGGTTCCTCAATACTTCTCTTTTCCCATTTTGCTAAACCTAAGGAAAATCCGTCTTTTTCCCCTTCAAATAATAGAATTGGTTTACCCGATGAGATTGATTCAATACAATCAGCCAATAATTGGACTCTATTTACTTTAGAAACCGGAAGTTTTTGTTCTAGGAATTTATCAATAGTCTTAGATTCATGACCGACCTCCTGCATAAGAGGGGAGAGAACATATTTTTCAATGCTATCATTATCTGAAAGCCCTTCAATAAAAATGATTAAAGCTTTTTTCTTTCCAAAAAGTAAGAAGTGCCGAAATACAACATCAGAACAGTTTTCATAAATTGAACGAAAAACTTCTTCATTTGCACTTAAATTATATTGGAGTGGATCCTGAGGCTTGGATTCATGATTCATATTTTGGAATTGAACCTTTTTATCTTTTGATTTCCTTAATAATTTATTTACATTACGAATCAAGCTCGTTCCCCCCACTATTTTTTGCGGCTACTCTAACTCTTATTTCTAAGATTCTTCATTTAGGTGTTTTTATACAATTAATCCCCAAATTAACATATGGGCTTTTTTTGTTGAAAATTTTTTTTTATTACACTCCAATTTTTTTAATATTCCAAATTAGTGAATCTGTCCCCTTAGAAAAGTGGGAGATTGGTGTTACTTTGTTAACATCAATATTAAACGGTGTAAAAAGGGTATTCTTATATATTTCTATCTCAGTCTTTTGTAACTGCCATGGCTGATGGTGGATTTCCAAGCAATATGTATGGATACCATTATTTGAACTAAAAAAACAATAGCGTTCAGTCAGAAAATGATCAAGTGTTCCTTCCTTAGGCAAATAAACTTCTTCTAGTGGTTTATATGTTCCATCAATAGTGATCTCGTATTTTGTTTTTCTTTTACGAATGCTTTTATAATGAAAGTTTTGACCCTTTTTTTCTATTGAAATTTGTGCAGATTGATAAGGCAGACGAAGCCATCTTTTTGCAATTGTGTAGGAAGCCCAGTCGCAAACATCTAAAGAAAGAAAATAAATGCCGCTTTTCCCGTTACACTTAACATATGTACGTACATTAATTTCTTGAAATTTAGGCAGGATGGAAATGTTGGGCAATCCTCGAGGATAAATGCCGTCCATAACAAAAACAATTATTCCCAACCAAGCAGATCCATTAAATGTGTCAATTTCTAAAGATGCTGGAATATGCTTACGCAATTTTTCAGATGGAATAGGCCAATGAATAAACAATAGGTCTCTCCATGTCTGTCGCATAATCCAATTTTTTGAGGGCAATGGAAAAGGTCTGTGTAAAGTATTATTAATTAACTTCATAAAAAATTCTCCAATTGACATTTTTTCTTCTTAGTCTTTTCTCCAAGGAAAGTTTTCATGCAATGCCGATCATATTATTTACCTAATTTGGAAATACTAGGACATACTAAATGGATTTTTTATTTGATTTTGGAGTAGAAAAATGTCGAATATATTAACTTATATGACTTTTGCGATGATCGTAATATCTTTTGTCCTTTTTTTATTTATACTTTTCGGTTGGCGGTGGCTTATGAAACGGATGGTAAAGAAAATGGGCAAAATTATTTTAACGGATAGTTATCAAGAAAATATTATTGAAATGTTACCTGGATTCAGGCATATGGGCATTCAAAATGTGCTTGAAAATAGTTTGCGTGCAGAATCGGGTGATATCTTACACCGGCCACTTGGTTCTTCGAAAAAATGGCCTCATTTAGAGCCAATTACCTTTATCCCTGCACAAACGACTCCATTTCCTGTCGATGGTGAAGAGGAAGTAGATGTTCAAGTAACGATAGGACCTAAAGCAAAAAAACCATTGAAAATTAAAATCCCTCTGATAATTAGTGGAATGGCTTATGGTATCGCACTTAGTGAACAAGTGCGGTTATCTTTAGCGGAGGCAGCTAAAAATGTAGGAACTGCGATTAATTCTGGTGAAGGACCGGTCCTTCCAGAAGAATTAGATAAAGCAGGAAAATACATTCTACAGTTTTCAAAAACAGAATGGTCAAAGGATAAAAGTATCTTGAAGCAGGCTAATATGATTGAGATTAAATTGGGGCAAGGCGCATTATTTGCCATGGGCGGAAAGATATCACCGAATAATTTATCGCCTCGTGCTATTGAATTAATGGGGCTGAAAGAAAACGAACAGGCAGTTATCTATGAAAACTTTTTTGATAATCAAACGCTGGACGATCTTAAACAACTTGTGAAGGATTTACGCAAATTAACCGGTGGCGTTCCAATAGGTGTAAAAATGGGTGCAGGCGGAAAAATTGAAGAAGATATTGATCATTTAATAGAAATGGGTGTTGACTATATTGCTATTGATGGCGGACAAGCAGCGACTCACGGTGCACCACCAATTTTATCTGATGATTTTGGTATACCGACCTTGCATGCGATTGTTAGGGCTGCTAATCACCTTGAAAAGAGAAACATGAAGGGACAAATTAGTTTAATTGCCTCCGGAGGTCTCTTTGTACCCGGGCAGTTTTTGAAAATGCTTGCACTCGGAGCTGATGCTGTCTATTTAGGATCTGTCATGTTGTTTACAGTCGCTCATAATCAAATATTGAACGCGGTTCCATTTGAACCGCCTACTCAAGCTGTTTGGAATGACGGAAAGTTCAAGGATCAATTCAAGATCGAAGATGGCGTTCAAGCAGCAGAGAAATTCTTAACAGCCAGTACAGAGGAAATGAAAATGGCATTAAGGGCTATGGGAAAACGATCTTTAAAAGAGTTGTCAAAAAAAGATTTAGTGTCATATGATGATCAGACTTCACAAATAATCGGAATTCCGTTTTCATTTGAACCATGGGAAAATTGAAGCTTTACTTGATGTTGGGAAGTGTATTTGTTGAACGTACTTAACTTTTTAACTTTTATAATGATTGCTTTGTTATTTGTCATATTTTTTTTCATGCTAATTGCTTGGCGCTGGCTTACAAAAAAAATCGTTAAGCAATTTGGGAAAATCATTTTTACAGATAGTTATCAAGAAAATATTATAGAGATGATACCAGGGTTTAGACATATGGGCATTCAAAATGTCCTTGAAAATAGCTTGCGTGCAGAAAAAGGCAAAGTCCTTTTTCGGCCACTTGGAGGTTCTTCTAAAAAATGGCCGAATCTTGACCCGATTACATTTATCCCGGCACAAACTACACCATTTCCAATTGATGGGGAAGAAGAAGTAGATGTAGCTGTTACGATTGGACCAAAATCGAAAAAACCAATGAAAATAAAAATTCCGCTTATGATTAGCGGGATGGGATATGGAATCGCACTTAGTGAACAGGTGAGACTTTCCTTGGCGTCTGCCGCAAATAATGTGGGAACAGCGATTAACTCGGGTGAAGGAGGAATTCTGCCTGAAGAATTAAATACAGCTGGGAAGTATATTTTACAGTTTGCCAAAACAGAATGGGCAAAGGAAGAAGCCGTTATAAAGCGCGCAGATATGATTGAAATTAAATTGGGACAAGGTGCAGTATTCGGGATGGGAAGAAAAATTCCGCCCGAAGAATTAACCGGTCGTGCCCGAGAAATATTGGGTCTTAAGGACAATGAAGAAGCAGTGATCAATGAAAATTTTTTTGAAAATCAAACATTAGAGGACTTGAAAGAACTTGTACATGACCTAAGGGAGCTGACAGGTGGCGTTCCTATCGGGGTCAAAATTGGGGCAGGCGGAAAAATTGAAGAGGATATTGATCATATCATTGAAATGGGTGTTGATTATATTGCGATTGATGGCGGACAAGCAGCCATGCACGGAGCACCACCGATTTTATATGATGATTTTGGAATTCCGACACTGCATGCGATTGTCCGGGCTGTTAATCATTTAGAAAAGAGAAATATGAGGGGACAGATTAGTTTAATTTTCTCAGGAGGGCTTTTAGTCCCAGGGCACTTTTTAAAAGTACTAGCCCTCGGTGCTGATGCTGTCTATTTAGGTTCAGCGATGCTGTTTACTGTCGCTCATAATCAAATATTGAATGCCGTTCCTTTTGAACCGCCTACCCAAGTTGTATGGAATAACGGAAAGTTTAAGGATCAATTTAAGATTGAAGACGGGGCTCAAGCAGCAGAAAAATTCTTAACTGCAAGCACCGAAGAAATGAAAATGGCTTTAAGAGCAATGGGAAAACGCTCATTAAAAGAACTGTCAAGAAATGATTTAGTCTCTTATGATGAGCTGACTGCCCGAATGATTGGCATACCATTTTCGTTTGAGCCCTGGAACAAAAATGAATAACCAAAGGCGCCTATATTTCATTAACATTTAAATTTGGAGCCTTTTGGTTATGTTTACCCATATAGAGGCTTGGCAAATTGTGATAAATATTTAGTATTTAATCTGCTATGCTGAGATATTAAATAGGCAGATCTTGTTGCGTTTTTCCTCCTAAGTGTATTGAGGGTTTTAATCATCTCTTCTTCCGTTTTAATTCCAATTCCATGACCAAAATATAAACCATCTCCTAAATAAACAGCATTTTCACCTGTCCATACTGGGTGCCCATAATCGGGATTAAAAAAGTAGACAACATCCCCTGGGATAAAATCACTTCCTATTTTTGTAACTATACTTAAATCTGAGTCATAGTTCCAATCCCAAACAAGGAGCCTCTGGAATAAAGTATTGAAATAACTGACTGAAATCAAATCAAGCACTGCTTTATAATAAATAAATACAATAGCGGTTGAACATTCAAATGCGTATTCCTTCCCATTTTTAAATACATCTTTAAGTGCATCGGATGGCTGGATTGAGGGATTAAGTAAATAGCCGTATTTGATTTTCGTCCAAATTTTCGGATTAAATTTAGATGTAATAAATGGAGTAAATGTTGCTTCGCTTTTTTGAAGGTCTTTCGCTGCTAAAATAATATGCTTCCTTAATCGTATATCAAAAAGCAATTCATGTAAGGAATCATATTGATGAATGGAAGGGCTGCTTTCTAAAGCGATAAATATCTCCCTTTCCGTCCCCTGAAAGTTGCTTTGATTAGGCTTTATTTCATAACTTGAAATAATAATCAATTAAATAAGTCTCCTTTCACAAAAGGTATTAATTGGTTCTTGTTGTGTTCTCTTCAGTTGGCGAAAATAATTTACTTTACAAAAGGATCATTTCAATGCTAATTTATTTAAATAATATGATACTGTAAAGGGGGGTATGAGCATTGAGAATGAATAAAGAAATTATTAAGTTTCTAAGAAAGAGTTATGAGATGAATCAGCGAGATTTTGCAAAGATTGTCAGCTGCAGTTTCTCGCTTATTGCATTAGTAGAAGTAGGTAAACGAAGAGTAACCGCTGAGTTAGAAGAAAAAATTAAAAAAGCGTTTGATTTAGATGATCAGCAGATTCAATCCATCGCTTCTCTTGTGTCTGAGATTAGTAAGGGAGTACCTCCATTTATGTAAATAAACCGCTTGAATTTATAAATATATTTATTTTCGTTTACTCATCTTATGCTGCATGTCCATAACCCAAAATTAGGCTATGGCCGTGTCACCTCAAACCTTCCTACATAATTAATCGTCTTCAAAAATGAATGAAGCATCCAGCCTTCGGTTAAATTAGAATAGAGCAATTACTTGCTCAACTAATCGTGGTGGGAGTGATGTATCATGGCTAGAAACAAACTTTTAGTACCTGGTGTTGAAAATGCATTAGATCAAATGAAATATGAGATAGCAGGCGAGTTTGGAGTTCAACTTGGTGCAGATACAACCGCACGAGCAAATGGTTCAGTTGGCGGCGAAATGACAAAGCGTCTTGTCGCTATGGGACAGGAGCAGCTGAAGAATCAGCAAGGACAGTAATAAGATTGATAAGGCAGGGACCCTTCTTTGGAGGGTCTCTTTTATTCGTTTTAATTAGTAATAGTTCCCTTTTCTAGATAATTACCCAAGAATTTATATATTGCTTTGAATTCTATTTAATGGGTGTGAAAATATGTAGAAGAAAATGAGGAGGAACAAAATTGAATATGAATGTAATACCAAATACTATTGATATGAATGACGAAAGGATTCGACCATTTGGATTTGGAGGATTTGGAGGGTTCGGCCGCCCAGGCTTTGGCTTTGGGTTTGGCGGACCATTCTTTGGATTCGGTTTTCCGTTTTTAGGAGGATTAGATTTAGGAGCAGCACTTGGTGGAGGATGGGGAGGATATGGTTATCCATACTATCCATACTATCCACCTTATCCTTTTTACCCGCCTTATGGATACTGGTATTAAGTAAAAGTGAAATGTTCAAGGGGGATGCTCCCATAAGAACTTCAATTGAAGTTTTATGGCTGCCTCTTTTTATTTATCCTCCCATTCCTCATAAATCACAATTCCGCCAGTTAGGTCAATTTGATTTCGCTCCCCTTTGTAATATAGCTTGCCATCCTCGTTTACAATCAAGTTCTCATAAGTAAAAACATGATCCCCAGATGGCAGCTGAATAATGATTTTTTCACCAAGCACTTTTTTTGGTGCCTCAATCTTAATTAAGCTTTGAGAATAAAAATAAAGGGCAGTAAAAGCTGAAATACATAAGGAAAAGAACAGAATGAAGCGTTTTATTACAATATATGATTTTTCAGAATACCTTTGTGACCTCGACATTCTTCTTTCATGCCTCCTGTTAAGAAAAGACTAATCTCCTGAGTATCGTATGCATGAAGAATTACGAAGATGACAGAAAAAGGCTAAAGTTTAGGAATCTAAGTAACACTTAAAATAGTTATTTGAAAATTATTTTTTAAAAATTGAAACATTTTCCTCCAATCATCCGTAAGTAAGGTAGAGTACAAATAAATAGATTATTAAAGGGGGGGTACGAATGGCTGTTATCATGAAAAGGAAAGGGCCTGAATAGTGATGGAGATATTTGGAGTCGGTATCCAAACAATCTATTTGTATACGCTTATTATTTCGGGGAGTTTAATTATCTTATACTTATTTTTCGGTGATGTGATCGAAGGGATATCTGAAGCAGCTGGGTTCCTTAATCCGGTACTAGTTTTAGCATTTTTAACTTTTTTATCAGCAATCGGATATGTGCTTGAAGCTGTAACAGGACTAAACAGTATCCTAATAATGGTCATTGCTGCAATTGTTTCTATCATATTAGATACCCTGCTAAATGTATTTGTTCTTATTCCATTAGCCAATTCTGAGGAGTCGCTTGTGTACACAGAGGATTCTTTGAAAGGGAGATTGGGGAATGTCATTATTCCAATTCCAGAGAATGGATTTGGCGAGGTTTTGATTGAAAGTATTAGCGGCAGGATTTCTAAGCCTGCTGCTAGCTTCGATAACAAAATCATAGAGGAAGGAAAAAAAGTTCTTGTGATCGACATTAAAGATGGGGTTCTTTATGTTGTGCCACAAAATGAATACTAGATTGGAGGAAAATTTATGCTCACGATTTGGATTGTAATTGGAATTGCAGCCTTTTTATTAATTGCTTTATTAGGAATCTTTATTACTAAGTATAGAACGGCTGGTCCGGACGAAGCCTTAATTGTAACAGGGAGCTATCTCGGCAGCAAAAATGTACATGTGGATGAATCAGGAAATAAAATAAAAATTATCCGCGGCGGTGGTACATTTGTGCTGCCTGTGTTCCAGCAGGCTGAGCCGTTAAGCTTACTATCAAGTAAGCTGGAGGTATCTACTCCTGAAGTATATACAGAACAAGGCGTACCTGTTATGGCGGATGGTACAGCGATCATTAAAATTGGCGGCTCCATTGGAGAGATTGCAACAGCCGCAGAACAATTTCTTGGAAAATCAAAGGAAGACCGAGAAAATGAAGCGAAAGAGGTCCTTGAAGGCCATTTGAGATCGATTCTTGGTTCAATGACTGTTGAAGAAATTTATAAAAATCGGGATAAGTTTTCCCAAGAAGTTCAGAGAGTCGCATCACAGGATCTTGCAAAAATGGGTTTAATCATCGTTTCATTTACAATTAAGGATGTCCGTGACAAGAACGGTTATTTAGACTCTTTAGGAAAGCCTAGAATCGCTCAGGTGAAGCGGGATGCAGATATTGCAACAGCAGAGGCTGAGATGGAAACGCGGATCAAACGTGCAGAAGCTGATAAAGACGCACAAAGGGCTGAGCTTGAAAGAGCAACAGAGATTGCCGAAGCTGAGAAAGAAAATCAAATGAAAATAGCTGATTACCGCAGGGAGCAGGATATTGCAAAAGCTCGGGCAGACCAAGCCTATGATTTAGAGACAGCACGTGCAAAGCAAGAGGTAACAGAGCAGGAAATGCAAATTAAGATTATCGAGCGTCAGAAACAAATTGAATTAGAAGAAAAAGAAATACTAAGAAGAGAACGTCAATATGATTCCGAAGTAAAGAAAAAGGCAGATGCAGACCGGTATGCTGTAGAGCAGGCTGCTGAAGCTAACAAGAAAAAGCAAATAGCTGAAGCAGATGCAAATAAATACTTAATTGAAGCCCAAGCTCGTGCAGAAGCTGAAAGAGTTCGAGTGGATGGATTGGCTAAAGCAGAATCACAACGTGCACAAGGTGAGGCAGAAGCTGAAATCATTCGCCTGAAAGGTCTTGCTGAAGCAGAGGCGAAACGAAAAATTGCCGAGGCCTTTGAGCAATATGGTCAGGCAGCTATTATGGATATGGTTTTGGAAATGCTTCCTGAATACGCAAAGCAAGTGGCAACCCCGCTTTCCAATATTGATAAGATTACGGTTGTTGATACAGGCAGTGACGGAAAAAATGGCGGTGCTAATAAAATCACAGGATATGCAACGAATTTAATGTCCACGATGCAAGAAAGTCTTAAAGCATCCTCAGGTATTGATGTAAAAGAACTGATCGAGAACTTTTCCGGAAAGGGAAATATCCGTCAGAGCATAAATGAGCTAACGAATGAGTTGACAAGCAAGAATGACTATGAAGCAAAAGATGAAAGAGAAATAAGTAAATATTAATTTTCATTACTGAATATGGCTTAGCGAAAGGGCGGTGATCTGTTTAGATCCCCCCTTTTTTTGTTGACTCGCAAACTGCCATTCGAGCATGTTCTCGAATGTTTTCGTCCCGATTAAAACCCGTTCACAAGCACATATATGGCTAAATCAACACCAATCACTAATTTAGCCTATTTCATAAATATTAGGCGAAAATACAAGATTTATAGATTGTCCTAATGAAATAACCCAAAAATTGTGCATTCGTCTATCGCACACAATAGCTTAATTGAATAGGATATAAGGAATCAAACAAAGGAGGTAAATTAATATGTCAGATGGAATTGCATGCGGTGGAGGCTTCGCTCTACTTGTTGTATTGTTTATATTGTTAATCATTATTGGTGCTTCTTGGGGATTCGGTGGCGGGTTCGGATTTATTTAAAAAATGCTTTTAATTGATAGGGAGGAGATGGGTTTATGTCATTTGGATACGGCGGCTATGGTTATGGCGGTTATGGTGGCGGTTTTGGATGTGGCGGATTTGGAGGCGGTTTTGCTTTAATCGTTGTCCTGTTTATTCTGCTTATCATCGTAGGTGCTTCATGTTTTAGCTTTTGTTAAGAAGGAAGCGAGAGAGTGAACCTCTCTTGCTTTTTTCAGGTTGAATAATGGAATTAATGCAAGTATAAAACAGGCCCATTTTGAAAACTGAGCCTGTCTCTGATTACTTAATTTTCAACATTTTCGTTTTCTTCAATTACTTCTTCATTGCTATTATTTCCATTATTCCTTTTTCCTGTGTTATCTTTTTCCTTTTTCTTTTTTTCATTAATGTAAAGCTTGCCATCAGCAATTTTTCGAGATTCATTTCCATAGTCGTCTGTTACATGAACTTCTATTTCTGCTCCAGGTGCTTTTACGTTTGATGTGGCCGTGTAGTAGCCTACATAATGTCCTGGTGAAGTTTCCGTCATTGGAAGTGAATTAGCGTCAGAAAGCTGTCCACCAGTGTTTGTTAATGGCATTCTGATTGCAAAAGTTCCTTTTAACCCAGGATCGCTGTCAAATTCAATTTTGACTGTTTCGCCTTTCTTTAATTCCTTGTCCTCTGCAGGAAGCAGATTTTCAATAGTTGGTGGAGTATATTTTGCATTTACTGTTACAGTTTTTTCCTCAGAATTACCTGCCTTGTCTTGAGCAATAACAGTGATTATGTTTTCACCTTCACTTAGAATAATACGAAGTGAGTATTTGCCATCGGCTATATTTGCACTTTGACCATTAACCTGTACTGAATCAAGATTTTCATCGGATACTGTACCTTCAACGGTTACTGTTTCTTTATTTGTTTTTGATTTATCCTCTGGTGTAGTAATGGCTAGTTCTGGTTTCGTTTGGTCGAAAACAATTTTCACAGGATTTGAAGCATCTGTTGACCCTAAATCTGTTGTCACCTTCGCAGTTAAGATATTTTCACCTTCTGTCAATGTTACATCAGCAGAGAATATTCCAGCTTCGGTAGCTTCAGCCGTTGCAACTTCTTCGCCATGATTGAAAATAGTGACGGTTGTAGATGGTACCGTTGTTCCTTCAACAGTTACCGTTCCTTCATTTGTAAATACGCCATCTGCTGGTGACGTTATCACAGGTGCAGTGACCTCATAATTGACCGTAGAACGGATCATATAGTTGCCTTCTGCTACAGGTGACGGTGACCAAGAACCTCCTACCAGCTGCCAGCTTCGCTTCGCATTTGTTCCATTTTCATCTGTTGCTAAGCCAGGAGCATTCGGATTTGGTGCAGTTTGGATGTAAACCATATAGAAATCGCCGTTTACCATGATTCCATGCTCACTTAAATCAACATGTGTCCATTCACCATTTCTTAAGGCGGTGGCATCGAATGGCCCTGCTAATTTTTTACCAGGAGCACCATCAGGACCACTTGCATCGTATACTTCTACTTTGAAAGCTGTTCCGCCTGGAATTGGCCATTCCGTATTCCAGAATCGGAATAATCCGCCTGTTACCATTGCATTTTTGTGTCCAGAAGTAAGAGACATTTTAACAGCCCAGCCATTTCCTGCATCATAGAAGGCACGGGCATTTTCAGCTGTACCGTCATCATAGCCAATTTCACCTGGGAAACCAATGAACGGCTTTACCTGTACATTTTGTTCTAATGGAGTTTCACTAATACTAATAGCAATATCTTGGCTATAGTATGAAGGTGCCATCACCTTTAACGTGTAGTTGCCTTCATACGCAGTAATGGAATATTCTCCGTTTGCATTTGTTTCTACTGGCTGTACAGCAGCATCCTCTACTAAAAGGAGTGTAGCATTTGCAACAGGTTGACCTGTAGCATGATTTGTAACAGTACCAGAAACTGTTCCTTGCGGGATTGGCTCTAAAACAAAATTAGCTGTCACTTCACCGTCTTGAGGAATATTAACAGTCTGTGCCTGGGAACGGTATCCATAAGCCTCTGCTTGCACAGTAAAGGATCCGGAAGCATGTGTAAATTCATATGTGCCATCAAAAGGTTTTGTAAATACGGATCTGCCTGATTCTAAAATGCTCACTTCAGCGGTTAATGGTAGGAGAGCAGGGGCAGGCTGATTTTGTGAGCCATTATTTTGTATTACCTTTTCTTTTACAGGTACAATCTTGTCAGGATCTACCTTTTCATCCTTTAGAGCAGTATCGGAGTCATCTGCAGCTTCAGAAGGATTCGTAATTGCCAGCTGATTACTATTTGCGGCCTGTAGGGCAGTGTTTGAAAGCTGCACATCATCAATGTACCAGCCTGGTCTTTGTACAGAACCATCTGTTTTTACATTGAAGCCTACGTAGATTCTTTGACCTGCATATTCACTTAAATTAACTTCTCCGTCAATCCAGCCGGAAGTAATATCCGTGATGCGAAGCATTTGTGTCCAGTTTTCCATGTCAGTTGAGACAAAAACATGGCCAAAATCCCAGTTTCTTTCAAGGTTATACCAATGCTTAAACTGTAAGTATGCATTTCCTTCTGGGAGGTCGATTGGCGGCATAACTAATGTCAT
Source organism: Bacillus sp. JJ1532 (assembly GCF_036965085.1). NCBI lineage: Bacteria > Bacillati > Bacillota > Bacilli > Caryophanales > Bacillaceae > Bacillus > Bacillus sp. JJ1532. The sequence goes on along the minus strand of NZ_JBALOW010000021.1, from coordinate 84,451 downwards.
ATTAGCTCTGTTATCGTAGTTTCCTGAAAGATTAGTGGCGTATACTTTTTCGCCGGATGCTGCATTTCCTGGTCCGGAGGTTGGCACTCCCCATTGCCAGCTATTAAATTCACCAAATGATGTCCAGCCTATTGGCTCAGATTCAAAATCCTGTGAATAGCCTATGGTGATGCCAGGCATAACAGATACTACAAAGTTATCAGTTACGACTTCATTTCCTCCAAAGTCATTGACCTTCCATTTATATGTGATGGATGGTATAGAAATCTCATCTCCAGGTATTGTTACTTTGTAAATTCCATCTTTATAGTCTCCTGAAATTCTTGCTCCTTGTAAAGTTGCCCAGCTGCCGTCAGATTTTAAGTATTCAAGGACTGTGTTTAATACACTTACGTTGTCAGTTGCTCTTAATTCTAAGGAAAGATCCATTCCTGCGTATGTTTCTTGCGGAGCAACGTGAACCACTTCAGGTGCTTCACTATCATTGCCTTCTTTTGCTACTTGGCCTTTAATCTTTCCAAGGCCGGATATGACAGAGGAAACGGCATCATATGCATTGACGAGACCATATCCAAAACCATTATTTGGTGTTCCAGGATATTGTCCGTTCGTTAAAGGTGAAGCTGTTTGGATTAATATTTCTTCCATATCTTCGACAGAAAGACTTGAATTAACTTGACGAAGCATGGCTGCAACAGCTGAAACATGCGGTCCTGCCATGGACGTTCCATTCCAGCCTCCCTCATACCCGCTTCCTGGTACGGAAGAACGAATATTTACACCAGGTGCAGAGATATCAGGTTTGATTTCTCCATATGGTGATGGTCCTTGAAGGGAGAAGCTGCCTAATCCATTGTTAATATCTGTTGCACCAGTAGCGAACGATTCAGGGTAGTTTGCTGGATTGGCAATTGATCCTGGTCCCCCTGGATTCCCGATTCTTGTATTGCCTGCAGAGAATTCTGGGAAAATTTCTGCTGCACGCCACGCTTGAACCATTGGACGATACCATTCATCAAGTCCTGGACCACCGCCCCAAGAGTTATTTACAACATCAGGAGCTTTATCAGGATGAGGATTTCCAGCGGCATCCTTTGGCGCTAAAATCCATTCACCAGCAGCAATGAGATCTCTATCTGAACCGCCAGCTGCTGTAAACGCTTTAACAGCAATCCATTTGGCACCAGGTGCTACTCCGATTTGATTGGCTCCGTTTGGTTCTGCACCAACCATTGTTCCAGTTACATGAGTGCCATGACCAACATCATCATACGGTGCAGATCGTCCAGCTGTAGCGTCAAACCAGTTAAATTCATGTGTTGGAGAATTAGGATTGGCTGGATTATAGCCTCGGTATTTTTCCTTTAGTGCTGGATGATCCCATTGGACACCGGTGTCTATAGATGCAACAACCGTACCAGATCCATCAATTCCCATTGCCCAAACGGCTGGGGCACCGACTCTTTCAATATTCCATTCTATTGAGTTCGTTTCAGCTTCTGTTTTTTTATCTAGCTGAAGTAAAGGGGGCTCGGCAACCTTTTCTGAAATATTCAGCTGTCTAATTTCGTTTGGTAGAATTTTGTCAATTTCAGGGAAGGCTGCGACTTGTTCCATGACCTCTTTTGTAGCAGTAACAGCGATGGCATTCACAATATAGAAGGATTCAACATCTGTTGCTTTTCCCTCTTTCTCCATTTTTTGGAGGAATTCTGCAACAGGGCCTTGAGTTTCAAAAGCAGTAGATCGTAGGGAGGATAGAACTGCGGATCGTTTCATGTATTTTAATTTAGCTGGTGTTACATTTTGACTTAAAGCATTTTTTTCAGCATTTTTTGCTGCTGCGGCTGTGTCTGCTTGTTCCTTGAACTTAATTAAAAACGTGACTTTACCTTGATTAGCGAATTGATCTTGTAATTTGCTGCTAATTTTACTTTTTGCAGCCTCAGGAGCTGCTTTCTTAAGTGAAGTATGTGGAGAATCATTTGCTTCCGCTTGACCCATGTTTGGGAACATAAGCGGGAGTATTAAAAAAGCAATGAACATGATATTAAACCAACGAAATCGCGTATTCCTTTTCTTCTTCAAAATAATCCCTCCTTGTTTTGGTAAATAAGATTTTGACTGCTGTTGCTAAATGAAAATAATCACCTCCAAAAAGGGCGGAAAGAAAACCCTTTGTTAATGAAACTTTAGCGAATAAAAATCGAAAAAGATGTCGAATAATCAGAGAGGAATTGAGTGCTAGATTAAAATGAGAGAAAGGAATTAGAGTAAGATGACTGGTCAAGATAAAAGGAACTAGTAAACACTCAATCTAAACGACTAGAAATATGTTCATTTACATATAAAACTGACATTTTTCTTGTATTTTTTGGAAAAAATAAGAAAAAGGAAAGGGGAGTGAATTTAACCGAAAAGACCTATAGTGAAAAGGAAGTGGGTCATTAGCAGATGTGTCTTTTATTCTAATGGAGGATTTGAATAATATCGGGATACAAAAATAGCAAAAAAGTCATGTAACTTTTTAGAAAAAATGTAAATTTTCTGCTTTCTAATTTAGTAACAGATAGATAGTACTAGTTAAATGGAATGATCAAAAAACATACTTTTATCCTGTTTTCAAATGATTGAGCAGGAGAATAGATATACATATCTAAAATGCTATTGAATTTAAGGAATAAATGATCTGGAAATCATTGCTAACAATTGGTAAGGTAGGGAATATTACAACATTAGTCATTAATATGTTTTGAAAAGTGATTCTTTTTTGTACCTTATTCGTCTAATAGTTTGTATGAGGGAGCGGATAAAATGAAAAGAAATTCTGCAGAACATTTTGAACAAGTATACACAGAATATAGTGATAAAATTTACGGCTATATTTTTCTCCTAGTAAATAATAAAGAGATTGCTGAAGACTTGACTCAAGAAGCTTTTATCAAAGCATTTAGAAGTCTAGACCAATTCAATGGAGAGTCTCATATGTTTACTTGGTTATTTCGTATTGCCAGAAATGTGACGATCGATTTTTTACGAAAAAAGCGGTTGTACCAATTTTTTTCAATAGATAAATATCAATTCGAGTCTGAAAAGCAATCACCATTAGAAATTGTACTTAAAGGGGAGAATATTACAATTCTTTACGAGGCCATTAGAAAATTAAAGATTAGCTATCGGGAAGTGATTATTTTAAGAAAGATCAAAGAGTTTTCCATAAAGGAGACCGCTGAAATTTTAAATTGGAATGAAAATAAAGTTAAAATTACAACTTCTAGAGCAATGGCAGCGTTAAAAAAAGAATTACTAAAACGGAGGGTTAGCCATGAGGAAGTTATCTGAATATGATCATTCTTTTCAGGAATTGAAGCATATACCTCGCTCAAATCAGCAAAAACAATTAAGTTTACTGAAAATCTTGGATGAGATGAATAAACAAACAAAAGGTACGAAAAACCTTTTTCCACAAATATTAACTATTTCAGTTTCGTTTGCTGCATGTGTTTTATTTGCCTTTATTTTTTTACATCAATCAGATCTAATCCAAACCTCAAGTATGATCAATACAATAGAAAATAATTCAATTATTCAAATGACATTATCCCCTGCAAAGTCAAAACATACATTTACTCAGAAAGAGGGGGGGAATCAAAAGGATATTTACTTTATTGAAGATGATGACTGGAATCATACTTTTAACAAATTAATAAAAAATGCTCAAAATGTTTCTTATGAGCCTCGAACTGTGCCGTTATATGATCTGCTTATTACTTTAGAAAATCATGAAACGGTAAAAATAAAGGTATGGGCAGAGGAAGGATTAGTCTATTTAAAAGAATTAGAACAAGAAAAATTTTATCTTTTATCTAGGGAAAATAGTACAGTTTTTATTAATAAAGTAAATTCCATTCATGAATATGTCGAAACGCCTTTGGAATAGAAACCATTACAAAAAACGAAGTCCATTTTTAGGAGGACTTCGTTTTTTACATCCGAGTTTAATGGAATTTCTATTGAGCACGGCATATATTACTCCAAAATCCTTCGATACAAACCTTATATCTCGGAACATTGCCATCTCCTCCGCCGTAAGCATATTTTGTGCAGTACCAGCAAAGGGGCTCCCCATTAGTTGATTCATCATCGTTAAGACTGTTTATTGTTGCGTCTGGCCCATCGAACTTTAAATTTGATTTCTCTTCAATTGTGGTGAATACTTGTCCAGCTTTGATGTTTTCTGAATCTACACCTTCTGCATTAAATGGCTTTATCACATCGTTTTGTGATGCAAAAGCTTGAGTAGTTACTACGAGCATTAAAATTAGCAGAATGACAATACTCCTTTTCATACTAAATTCCCCCTTATATATTCGATTAATAGTAGAATAACTTATTTTTCCAATTAAGAAATGGTTCGAAACTAGTAAATACCTTTAGTGCTTAATAACTAACTATTATGAAACATCTCATTAAAATGAATATATGCTATTGGTTTTTCCTGCTTATTCCTTTCATTCCATGGAAAATATTAAGGAGTGTTGACTAGGACTAAAGTATGTTACGGTTATATATGTTGGCACATAACTTGCATAGAATTTCAACCATACAAATAAGGCTTTTCTAATAGGAGGAGATATAATGAAGAAACTTGCAGTAGCTATGCTAGCAGGATTCATGATGCTCTCATTCCAATTTATCCAATCTAAGGATACACATGTTAATGCTGAAACATTAGATCATGTAGATATATATACTGTTCAAAAAGGCGATTCCCTTTTTAATATTGGAGTGAAATACGGAGTATCTGAGATAGAGTTACAGGAAATAAATTATTTAAAGTCGAACAAGATTCACCCTGGTCAAAAGCTAATTTTACCTAAAACAATTTCAAGGGCTGAAAAAGACCTCCTTGCGAGGCTTGTACATGCAGAGGCTAAAGGAGAGCCGTATGAGGGAAAGGTTGCAGTCGCATTAGTCGTATTGAATCGGGTAGAAGATGACCGATTCCCGGATAAGATTAAAGATGTTATATATCAAAAAAGACAATTCCAGCCTGTTGATAATGGAGCGATCAATGAGCCTTCTGATAAAGATTCTAAAAAGGCTGTGATGGAAGCTTTAGCTCTTCAAGGACAAGGTGATGATTCAATATTTTTCTTTAATCCTGATAAAACAGACAGTAAATGGTTAAGAACAAAAAAAGTAACAACCGTAATTGGCAATCATAGGTTCGCGAAATAATGGAATTAGTGGAAAAACAAAGATGAGGTTTTATAGCCCTCATCTTATTTCATTTTTCTCAATATATTCAAATAAAAATGATTGTCCATTACGATAAAACCGCGGGTCATATAAGCCGAGACGCTCCTTATCGTTTACGAGAACAACGAATGGGGACCATTCATAAAGAGTTTTTGCTTCTGGACGCTCATCAAACAATTTGTCTAAATCGGCTTCGGCTGCTGATTCAAGAACATATTGAACTTTTTTGTCTTGCAAAAGATTGTCTTGAAAAATAGTCACCTGATTATCCTTCATCGTAATGACAGAAAAGGTCCATGGAACAAAACCGGCAGAAAGAGCCACTTGCTCATATTGATCATCATATTGTTTGTAGATTATATACCCTTGAGCTGTTTGAACAATTAGATGTAAGGCAATGAATGCCCAGGCAAGCTTAAAATAATAAGGAGACTTTATTTTCTCTTTTCTTGAAAAAATAAAAGCTACTCCTAAAATTCCCCAAAATACTAAATCTACGATCGGGATCGTCCCAAATGTAATCCTTTTAGAGAAAAACGGCTCTAAATACCCAGTTCCCCATGCATTAAAAAGATCGCTCGTATCATGTATAAAAACTGCAAGCCATCCAAGCAGGAATAATTTCATATCTTTAATCTTAAAAAAGATCAAACAAATGAGTGAAAAAAACAGGGCCCAAAAAGGTGTTAAGAAAACAGAGTGAGTAATTCCTCGATGCCACATTTGATACAGGCCCTCTGTATCCCAAAACCTGGATATGACATCAATGTCAGGAATTAGACTTGCACCGACCGCAGTTACAAGATAAGCTCTTTTATGATTTTTATCCAATTCCTCTTTATTAACAGTCCCATACAAGGCAAGTCCGAATAAAGTATGAGTAATCGAATCCAGCAGGATCACCTCCAGAAAGAAATATTCTTAGTCTAAAATATAACTTAATTATAGACACAATTTGCCTTCAAAGCTATTTTTAAAACCATTTGCAAAATGTCTTGTGTAATATACAGTATTGCAATATGTTTTTTAAAAATGATAAAATTAAAGGTACGATTAAATTTGAAAGTCAGTGAGGAAATTACATGGGCAATAAATTAAAAGAGGAAGTATTATCACGCAGAACTTTTGCTATTATATCTCACCCGGACGCAGGAAAAACTACCTTAACTGAGAAGCTCCTTTTATTTGGAGGGGCCATTAGGGATGCTGGGACCGTAAAGGGAAAGAAGACGGGAAAATATGCAACAAGTGACTGGATGGAAATTGAGAAGCAGCGGGGAATATCCGTTACGTCCAGTGTGATGCAATTTGACTATAACGGGGCACGTGTTAATATCCTGGATACACCTGGACATCAGGATTTCAGTGAAGATACGTACCGGACATTAACTGCTGTTGACAGTGCAGTAATGATTATTGATTCAGCAAAAGGGATAGAAGAGCAGACATTAAAGCTTTTTAAAGTTTGCCGAATGAGGGGCATTCCTATCTTTACTTTTATTAATAAACTGGACCGGCAAGGAAGATCTCCATTAGAGCTTCTAGCAGAGCTTGAAGAAGTAATGGGTATTCAATCATATCCGATGAATTGGCCAATCGGAATGGGGAAAGAATTCCTTGGCATTTACGATCGTTTTAATAATCGAATTGAGCAATTCCGTGTTGAGGAGAAGGATCGCTTCCTTCCATTGAATGAAGATGGGGAAATTGATGGCGATCATACTATAAAGGAATCAGGTCTATATGAGCAAACACTCGAAGAGATTATGCTTTTAAATGAAGCTGGGAACGAGTTTTCTGTTGACAAAGTGAAAGAGGGGGAGCTTACTCCAGTTTTCTTTGGAAGTGCTTTAACGAACTTTGGGGTACAAACTTTTTTAGAGTCCTATCTGCAGTTTGCACCTCCTCCGCAAGCCCGAAAATCAACTGCTGGAGAAATTGATCCTTTATCGGAAAGCTTTTCAGGCTTTATTTTTAAAATCCAAGCTAATATGAATCCTGCACATCGTGATCGTATTGCTTTCCTTAGAATTTGTTCTGGCCGATTTGAGCGCGGGATGTCTGTAAATATTCCTAGACTAGGCAAGCAAATAAAACTAGCTCAGTCTACCCAATTCATGGCAGACGATAGGAGCACAGTAGATGTAGCTGTCAGTGGAGATATTATCGGGATATATGATACTGGAACATATCAAATTGGTGATACGTTAACATCAGGAAAAGATCAATTCCAATTTGAACGGCTTCCGCAATTTACACCAGAGCTTTTCGTTAAGGTTTATGCGAAAAACGTAATGAAACAAAAACATTTCCACAAAGGGATTCAGCAGCTAGTTCAAGAAGGAGCAATCCAGCTGTATAAAACCGTTAAAACCGAGGATTTACTTTTAGGAGCTGTTGGACAGCTTCAATTTGAAGTGTTTGAACACCGAATGAAAAATGAATATAACACAGAAGTCATTATGGAAAGAATTGGATCTAAAATTGTTCGCTGGGTAGATGGAGATAATGTGAATGAAAATCTTTCAAGCTCAAGAAGCCTTCTTGTCCATGATCGATTTGATCATAAAGTTTTCTTATTCGAGAATGATTTCGCGCTTCGCTGGTTCCAAGAAAAGAATCCAGAAGTTAAATTGTATAATCCTATGGATTCAGAGCATTAAAAATAAAAAGAAAAACGGCTTGCTAAAGGAGCCGTTTTTCTTTTTATGATCTAAACAATACTTTTCTAGTATGATGATAATTTTGTAGGAACCCAGGATAAAACAAATGATGAACTTGACATAAGGCTGTAAAAACACTATATTAATATTATGATTTATACTTTAGTGCTAAAAAGCGTTCAAGTGTAAATGTTCTTGGAAACAAAGGAGAGTCACATCATGGAACGTATACAACAAGCAATAACTCTAAGGCCTTTGGAAGCTTTTTTCATTACAGCCATAATATTAGGTGGAATCAGCAGTACGATCATTTTTTCTGGTGTAGTCCCTCATATACCGATTGTCTTGGCTATTATGTGTCTAATAGGTTTTGGACTTTTAAAGAAAATAAGTATGAGAGATTTAGAGGATGGCCTTACAAGTGGAGCAAAATCCGGTCTTGGGGCTATTTTTATTTTTTTCTTTATTGGCATGTTAATTAGCAGCTGGATGGCAAGCGGAACGATTCCAACTTTTATTTACTTAGCGTTAGAAGGTGTGAACGGGAAGTTTTTCTATGCAATTGCTTTTGCCGTGTCCTCTATTATTGGTCTAAGCATTGGCAGCTCATTGACGACAGCTGCAACGATTGGCGTTGCATTTATGAGCGTATCCTCCGCTCTAGGCTTGTCAGAAGCATTAACGGCTGGAGCGGTTATCTCAGGTGCCTTCTTTGGGGATAAGATGTCTCCGCTATCAGATACAACGAATCTGGCATCGATGATCGTTAAGGTGGATTTATTTGATCATATAAAAAATATGGCTTGGACTACTGTGCCTGCATTTCTCATTTCATTCGTCCTATTTGCCGTTTTATCTCCTGCAGAGGCTGTTTCGAATTTTGCTCAAATCGGCTTATTAAAGCAGACTTTAATCGATCAAGGATTTGTTCATTGGTATTCCCTTGCCCCCTTTTTAATATTAAGTTATTTAGCGATAAAGAAAGTTTCAGCCATTACAACTTTGTCTGCAAGTATTTTATCGGCACTATTCATTAGTTTCTTTGTACAAAAGGGCTTTGACTTAAATAAAATGATGAATCTTTTATATTTTGGATTTCAATCTAATAGTGGTGTAAAGGAAGTGGATTCCCTATTAACAGGGGGAGGAATGGAAAGCATGATGTTTTCCATTTCATTAGTCTTGCTGGCTCTCTCAATGGGCGGTTTGTTATTTAAATTAGGAATATTACCTGCATTATTAGAGGGAATAAAGGGCTGCTTAAATCGTGTTCCAGCATTAATTGCCTCAACTGCCGGAACTGCCATCGGCATTAATTTTCTTCTTGGGGAACAATATCTTTCTATCCTCTTAACAGGAAAAGCTTATCAAGAAGCTTATGAAAAAGCAGGATTACATCCAAAAAGTCTTTCAAGGGTGCTGGAGGATGCCGGAACCGTTATTAATCCACTCGTTCCATGGGGAGTTTGCGGTGTGTTTTTAACAGGTATTTTAGGTGTTGATACGATTAGCTACTTACCTTTCACCTTCTTTTGCCTCTTATCTCCAATTATAACTATTTTTTATGGTATTACGGGCTTTACTATTGTAAAAAAGTGAAAGAACTGCTTATTTTAGGCTGTTCTTTCACTTTTTTTTGAATTTTTGTCGAATGTTATAGGAATTAAATTGGAAATTATTTGGGAAGTGGAAAATATTTAGCGCCTTCTCAGAGCAAAATAATACTATCGAAACTTGGCTGGTGATGAGATGAAAACATTTACAAAATTGGAAGCTATATTATGGAGTATTGCTCTGCCTGGATTTAGTCAGTTATTATCGGGACATTTATGGAAGGGCCTTTTTTTAGTTGTGCTCGAATTTATGATTAATGTATTCAGCAATTTCAATATGGCCATCATGTATAGCTTTATGGGGGAAATTGATAATGCGATTGAAGTGACTGATTTCCAATGGTTAATGTTTTATCCATGTTTATATATGTTTGCTATGTGGGATGCATATCGAAGTGCAATGACAAAAACCGAAGAGTTTTCCTATCTTCCATTTGTCTTTAGTGCCTATTTTATTACAGTAGGGCTAATGTATTCGACAAAACTAACCCTTTTTGGGGTGTTATTTGGGCCAGTGTTTTTACCTATGCTTTTTTTAATTCCAGGATTAGTTATTGGGTTTCTAATAAGGTGGTTAATTTTAACAATTAGGAAACAAAGTGCTATATAGTGTTTTTAAGCTTTAACAACTGTTTTTGTTAAGGCTTTTTTTGTGTTTATTAATTTTTTTATCTAATAACCCCCAAAAACTATCTAATCACCTCCGTACAGTTGTAGTGAAAATAGCGGCCGCTAAGAAAATAACTATGAGGTGAAAAAAGATGAAATTTTTATCAACTAAGGAATTAAACAAAATAGCAAAAGGAACTTTAGCATTAGTCTTAGCAGGAACATTCACATTTTCTGCCTCTCTAACATCAGCAGCCGAAAATACAGAAAACCAAGAACCTTATCAAACGGTAGTTTTGGACAATCAAACAAGTGAAAATAATGTCCAAACTGAAAATAAAGAATTAGATGCTGAAACGAATAATCAGGAAAGTACAGAAGATGTAGTCAGTGCTGAAAAGCCATCTCTAGTTCCTGGGAATTTTTTCTACTTTGCGAAAATTGCCTTAGAAAAAATCAAATTAGCCCTTACCTTTGATGATGAAAAGGAAGCAAAATTACTTGCCACCTTTGCAGCAGAGCGCCTAGCTGAAGCTGAAGCACTTTTTGCAAAGGAAAAAGAAGAAGAGGCAATGAAAGTAATTGAAGAAGCGCTAAAAAATATTACAAAAGCAGAAGATCAAGTGAATAAAGAACAAGAAGACACTACGAGTGAAGAGTCTGTTGAAAAGGATACTGAAAAAGTAGAACAGACAGAAAAAGAAAAGACTGATGCTGAAGAAGTGGCTGCAAATGATGAAGTGACGGTTGATGTAGATAAAGCAGATAAGCCAGCCGATGAAATGCAAGAATTAATGTCACAAAACATTATTGCTTTAAAAGCGGCACTGGAAAAGGTGAAAAATCCAGTTGCAAAGGCTGCACTGCAAAAAAATATTGATAAAAGCTATGCGAAACTAGCGAAAAAGATTGAGAAACTAAACAAAAAATATGGAATAGATGAAGAGTCAGAGGCTATCACCGAAAAAGCAGAGGCAAATGACGAAGTAAGCAAGGATGAGAATACAACTACAGATAAAACAGCTCAAGAAGTTGTAACCAGTGATAATGATGAAGCTGTTATTCAAGAGAAAACTACTCAAGCTGAAGGGGAAAATAAGAAGCTAGAGGAAAAAGCAAAGAAAGCTGAGGAACGTGCTGAGGCGAAAAAAGCACATGAATTAAAGAAGCAGCAAGAAAAACAAGCTCGTGAATTAGCAAAAGCAGAAGAAAAACAAGCTCGTGAGGTAGCTAAAGCAGAAGAAAAACAAAAGCGTGAAGCTGCTAAACAAGAAGCAAAGCAAGCTCGTAAGGAAGCAAAGGAACAACGTGAAGAATTAAAAAAAGCCGGAAAACAGGCTCAAGAAGCAAAGCATGATCACAAACACTCACATAAAAAGGATCATGAAAATAAAGGAAATGGGAAAAACGACTAATTTTTTGTAAAGATTTATTAATTTATAAGAAAAAGAGGACTTAATTTAAGTTCTCTTTTCCTTATCATGCAGCCAACCCTTAAAAAACGTTCCTCGCCATCGTATGATATAATGTGTTTTGGATAAAGAGGTGAGGCTATTGCTAGGTTTGTTGTTCATGGCAAAAAAACGAAAAAAAACAATGGAAGAAACAGTTTATTTAATTCAGCAAGGCGATACGAACCTTCAAAATGAACTAATAAATTCATATAAACCATTTATTGCTAAGACCGTGTCATCCGTTTGTAAGAGATTCATACATGACTCAGATGATGAATTCAGCATAGGTCTAATAGCTTTTAATGAAGCGATTCAAAAATATTCTCCTGAAAAAGGGAGTTCATTAATAAGTTTTTCTGAGGTCTTAATAAAACGAAGGGTTATTGATTATATTCGGACTCAGTCTAGGCACCAAATATTGAAGCTAGATTACACGGCAAATGAAAGTGAAGAAGATCAGACTGGAAATGCGATTGAAAATGAGCTATCAATAATTGATTACAAAAGGAAAACAGATGAAGAATCAAGAAGGGAAGAAATCCTTCAATTTAATGAAGTTCTTCATCAATTCGAGCTTTCGTTTAATGATTTACTTCAGCAATCTCCAAAGCATGCGGATGCAAGAAAAAATGCAATGATGGTCGCACAATTAATTGCTGATCATAGTGAGCTTAAGCATATTTTACTTGAAAAGAAAAGATTGCCCATTAAACAGCTTGAAAACTATGTTTCTATTAGTAGAAAGACAATTGAAAGAAATAGAAAATACATAATTGCTATGTCACTTATTTTAATTGGTGATTATGTGTATTTAAGGGATTATATTAAAGGGGTGTTGGAAACGTGAAAACTGGAATAATAATGGAGATAAATGAACGTTTTTTAACGCTATTAACCCCAGAAGGTGAATTTCTGCGTGCGGCAAAACTTAATAGACAATACGAAATTGGTCAGGAAATCGATTTTTATCCACTAAGTATCGATAATACCAATAATCGGACATTATTTACCTTATTTTCGACCTTAAAAGCTAAAGCCATAATTGCAGCAGCTATTGTGATCATACTAGTAGGTACTTCTGTTTTTACTTTTAATGGTAATAATGAGGTTTATGCCTATATGTCTATTGATAGTAATTCAAGTATTGAATTAGCGATTAATGATAAGTTCCAAGTAATTGACATTTTGCCTTACAATGAAAAAGGGGAACAAATAGTTAAACATATACATGATTGGAAGAAAAAAGATATTCAGGACATCACGGGTCAGATTATAAAGGAAATTATAAATCAAGGGTATGCCAAAAATAATTATGAGATCGTTATTGCCACTGTGAATACAAAGAAAGACAATAAAGCACTTGAAACGAAGTTGAATGAAGAAATTACTGAAATAAAAGAGAATATTCAAAAGGAAAAGCTTGATGTAAAGGTTATGGATGCATCCCCAAATGATAGAAAAGAAGCAAAGGAAAAAGGACTATCCATTGGATCATATAAAGAAACTCAATTGAAAAAGAAAACTGAAAACAATTCTGGGTCACATAAATATAACAAGCTAGAAAATAAGAAGCCGGATCAAACTCAAAAGACTAACAATACAGAAAACGAAAAAAGTCATAATAGTGAACATTCTACTATCCCCCCTGGTCAGCTAAAAAAAGAGCAAGATTCTAATCAAAGTAATAAATCTGACCAAGCAAACAAAAGTCAATTTGAAAAAGCAATCCCTCCTGGTCAAGAAAAAAAGGAGGATCGTGTCAAAAATAACAACGGTAATAAACAGGAAAATGTAAATGAAAATAAAAATAAAAATGAGCATCAATTAGAAAAAAATAAGCACAATAACAAAGAGGGAAATCCCTCCAATCAAAGAGGGAATGGAAAAGAAGCCCAATTAAACTCGAAAGGTTACGTGCATAATAAAGGAACATCTAATTCAAACCAAAGAAACGGATCAGACAGAAGTAATAGGCATCATGACAATGACAATGACAATAGACATAACGATAAGAATAACAAGGATTATGATAAGGATAAGAAGGATAACGATAGGGATTAACATAAATTGTAATGAAAAGTCCGGTAAAGGGAACCGGACTTTTTTTGATCCATCATATATTCAGTTCATATACACTTAAAGCTAGAGGTTATTTCCAGACATACTCGCCTGTGCTTGCTGCACTAGTCTCTTTGTAATCTCCCCGCCTACTGAACCATTTGCTCGGGAGACGGTATCCGAACCAAGCTGAACCCCAAATTCTTCTGCAATTTCATATTTAACTTGATCTAAATATTGCTCTATTCCGGGAACTAATAATTTATTGCTGCTATTTGCCAATTTTTCTCAACTCCTATTATTGTTTAACAGAGGTTATTTATTTCTCTGTAATTGTAGTATGTTTATAAATGGTCAATTCATAAGTGGAAATATTTTTCGTAATAGCAAATAATATGTGAACTGCAAAGTATTATTTAATTTCTAGCTGTAAGATAAAAAATAATTAGAAATGACTTTCATAATAAAGATTAATTCTTTATGATAGAGGGTATGAAAAGAAAGGAAAGGAAATTTAATTCATGTGGAGAAAGGCAAAAGTCCGTTTAGGTAGACTAACACCTGCTCAGGTTATAACAAGCTATTATTTACTGGCAGTTACAATTTCAGTATTGCTTCTTAGCATTCCATATGTACATAAACCTGGTGTAGAAATTGATTTTATAGATACGGTATTTACTGCTGTAAGTGCCGTGAGTGTGACAGGTTTAACTGTTGTAGATATATCAGAGACCTACAGTGTATTTGGATATTTTGTCATTATGATTGTCTTGCAATTCGGCGGTCTGGGAATCATGGCAATCGGCACGTTTTTCTGGATGCTATTAGGGAGAAAGATTGGCCTGCGGAGTAGACGTCTTATAATGATAGACCACAATCAAATTTCATTATCTGGTCTTGTACATTTGATTAGAGAAATAATCAAAATTATCCTTTTAATTGAACTGCTAGGGGCATTAATCCTAGGCTTTCATTTTTTGAAATATTATCCTACATGGGAGGATGCATTCCTTCATGGTTTATTCGCCTCGATTAGTGCAACAACGAATGCGGGAATGGATATAAGAGGATCTTCACTCGTTCCCTTTGCAGGTGATTATTTTGTTCAATTAATTAACATCCTATTGATTATCCTCGGAGCGATAGGCTTCCCAGTATTAATTGAAGTAAAGGAATATTTATTTAATAAAACTGAATTAGAGGGTCGTTTCCGATTTTCATTATTTACGAAACTTACAACCATTACTTATGCCGGCCTCCTGATTATAGGAACAATATTCATATTACTGTTAGAGTTTAATCACTTTTTGAAGGGAGTTACATGGCATAAAGGCTTTTTTTATGCGTTTTTCCAAGCTGCTTCAACGAGAAGTGCCGGTCTTACAACGATGGATATTAGTGAGTTTACAATGCCTACCTTATTGGTCATAAGTATTCTAATGTTCATCGGCGCTTCACCAAGTTCAGTAGGCGGGGGTATAAGAACTACGACATTTGCATTAAATATCTTATTTATTTTTCATTTTGCAAAAGGAAATAGGGATATTAAGATATTTAACCGTGAGCTTCACCAAGATGATATTCTTAAATCTTTAGCCATTACAATATTAGCGATGGTCATGTGTTTTATATCTGTTGTTATTCTAAGCATATCTGATAGCCAGCATGAGCTTATTGCCATTATAGTCGAGGTTTGCTCTGCTTTTGGTACAACGGGTCTTTCCATGGGGATTACGGCCGATCTAAGCAGCTTTGGAAAATGCATTCTAATGGTCCTAATGTTTATTGGAAGAATCGGGTTAACATCCTTCTTATTTATTATTGGCGGTAAAGAGAAAAAGACAAATTATCATTATCCGAAAGAACGAGTGATTATAGGGTAAAGAAAGAGGGGCTGTCCTTATAAGACAGCCCCTCTATCTTAATCTGTTCCCTTACTTACATCATGAGTAGGGTGCATAAAAGGAACTCCTTGTGGCCGTTTTTTTCTTTCCAGCAGATCTTTGTTTTCTGACGTATTCCAGCCAATATCATTCGTCGGATGAACCCATTCATCACCAGCCATAATGGATGGATCCGTGTCCTTGCTCCAATTTTCTAAAGGGGAATTTTCTGAAGAATAGAAGCTATCACCGATGACAACGCCATGTGAATTTTCAAAGGGTGCTTCCATTTTAATCCCTGTTCCCTTGAAACTAGGCGCTTCAATTTGATGCGGCAAAGTCTCATCAATGCCAATATTCTTTCCAACATCCTTTTCCTTTTTATCCATTTCATTCATCCCTTTTCTTGTGTATAGAAAATAGCTGGTCTTTTTTTAGGGTTTGTTGATTCAGATGATTTATAAGCCGTTTCAAATTGAAATTTAAGGGAATTTTTTTTTGAATGAAAAAATATTGTAAGAAAATAATAAGAATGTACTATTTCCAATAGGAGGCTTCAGTCATGGCAAAAAGAAAAGCGGAATTTGATGCTGCTCTAAAACATACGAAAACCCCAAAGAAAAACTTAGAGGAATCAGAATTCTCTGCAGAATTTAGCCAAGGTGAAAACCCAATGAAAGGGGCAAACCGGAATTCTAAGCAAGGGAGAAAGGGCAGATCATAATGGGGAAAAACAAAGAAAAACAAAAAAACGCCAATGTTGAATTTGGCAACGAGTTTGGCGATATAAATGCGAGCAAGCTTTATGAGCTTCCCTTTATGAATGAAGATCAGGAAAAGAAAAACAATAGAAAAAAGAAATGTTAATAAATCAGCCCGCTGCTAATTGCAGGGGGCTGATAAAGTATTACTAATTTTTAGATGAAGAAAAAATGAAAGATTTTTCATTTCTTGAATCAAAATATGTCAGGATGGAAGTAGGCTTTTTGTTGATTTCTCCGGTAGTTAAATATTTATCGAGATCAAATGTAAGCCTTTCGATTAGAGTGTACTTATAAATATCCTTTTCGTTGAGGCCAATTTTAACAAATTCAGAGCCTAAAATGGATGGATTTTGGATAATGTCCTGATAAATAATTGACCTTTCAGCCTTATCATAGCTAGCGGAGGTATCCCACCATGGTTTTCTCGGTCTATATTTTTGTCTAATTAAATAATCATACTTCATTAAACCTTCTATAATATCTAAGTCGGCTATGTTCTTATTTTGAAGAAATTCATAAAGTCTTCTAAATAAATCCTCTAGCTGATGTCCAATTCTTGACCAGCCTCTTTCCTCCCAATAGCTGCCGAACTCCTGAAAGAAATCAAATGGAGATGAGAATGAT
This sequence comes from Bacillus sp. JJ1532, assembly GCF_036965085.1. Lineage (NCBI taxonomy): Bacteria > Bacillati > Bacillota > Bacilli > Caryophanales > Bacillaceae > Bacillus > Bacillus sp. JJ1532. The sequence goes on along the minus strand of NZ_JBALOW010000021.1, from coordinate 67,521 downwards.
TTCGTTACTAGATATTCAATAGTGAAATCCATTCTATGGTCATTCCAATATTTTTCTAATACATCCTCAACCTGTTTAATCCGGATAATGTCGTCAAAAGATAATACATTATTTCCGAGCATTTCGTAAGGCGAATGATCCATATAAATATATTGGTGCTGAGCAGCTCTCAACCGCAGGCCTGTCCCTCTTAATAATTTTAAGAAACCAAGCTGCAGTTCCTCAGGTCTCATCTCGAATACATCGTTAAATGTTTTTCGGAAGGAATGATAATCTTCCTCTGGAAGTCCAGCAATTAAATCAAGATGCTGGTCTATTTTTCCGCCATTTTTGACCATTGTCACTGTACGTGAAAGCTTTTCGAAATTTTGCTTTCTCATGACAAGTTCATTTGTATAGTCATTCGTTGATTGAACGCCTATTTCAAAACGGAATAAACCCGGCGGCGCCTCCTTATTTAGAAATTCAATGACCTCAGGCCTCATGATGTCTGCAGTAATTTCAAACTGAAAAACAGTCCCTGGCAAATGCTCATCTATTAAAAATTGAAACATTTCCATCGCATAGCTTCTGCTAATATTAAATGTCCGATCAACAAACTTAATCGTTTTTGCGCCGTTTTTCATTAAATAGCGAATATCGTCCTTAATCTTTTCACGGTCGAAATACCGAACCCCAACCTCTATCGATGAGAGGCAGAATTGACAGCTAAAAGGGCAGCCGCGGCTTGTCTCAATATACGTAACACGCTTGGAAAGGTGAGGGATATCCTCTTCAAATCTGAAGGGAGATGGTAATTCTCGAAGATCCAGCTTATTTCGCTGAGGATTGATTTTGACCTCTCCATCCTTACGATAAGCAACCCCATGTATTTGCTCAATCTCCAATTCTCCTTGTATTCCTGAAAGTAATTGCTTAAATGTCTCTTCTCCTTCACCAATAACAATATAGTCGAAATCCTTAACCTTTTTCATCCATTCTAGAACATCATAGGAAACTTCAGGACCGCCAACGACAATTTGAATAGATGGGTTAATCTTTTTGATCATATTGACTACTTTAATCGTTTCTTCGATATTCCAAATATAACAGCTAAATCCGATTACTTCCGGCTTCTTTCGAATTAAATCGGTCACGATATTCATAATTGGATCTTTAATTGTATATTCAGCAATTTCTATATGAAATTCAGGGCTTGCATAAGCCTTTAAATAACGTATGGCAATATTCGTGTGAATATATTTTGCATTTAATGTAGAACAGATTATCTTCATGAAAGAAACTCCTTTAAGAGTATTAAATAACAACATATTATTATAACTTATTGTTGACAAAATAGATAGATGGGAAACCTGCCCTCCTTTGAATCATTCAATTAAGGAGTGATAGTTTAACAATTTTGAAAAAAGGGTGAAAAATAAATAGGATATACTATATACAAATAAGTATGTCATAATTATAATGGTAATATAAAATAATACATACTTATCTTACTTAGGGGGTGGTGATGATTAAATTATCCAATCGCCAGGATGAAATTCTTCAAATTGTCAAACGTAATGGCCCAATAACAGGAAATGAAATCGCTAAAAAGCTCTCCCTTTCTAGGGCTGCCTTACGCCCAGATCTTGCTATACTCACAAGAACTGGAAATATAGATGCCAGGCCTCGAGTAGGCTATTTCTATAATGAGGAATTTCAAGTCATGCGCCAGGCAGAAAAGTTTATCAATCAAAAGGTAAAGGATTTTAAAGCACATCCAATTGTAGTTGAAAGTTCGACCTCTGTTTATGATGCAATTGTCCAGTTGTTTTTAGAAGATGTTGGTACGCTTTATGCAGTTGATTCTGAGGGGTATTTAGCAGGTGTCGTTTCAAGAAAGGATTTACTAAGGGCATCACTTGGAAACAAGAATCTTCAGGAACTTCCAGTAAGTGTAATTATGACGAGGATGCCAAATATTAAAACAGTTGATCCAGAAGAAACATTGCTAGAGGCTGCCAAAAAAATGATTTCTTTTCATATTGATTCTTTACCCGTTGTAAAAGAAGTTAAGGAGAAAAGCAACACGTATTTATTGTTAGGAAGAATAACGAAAACAACCTTAACGCGCGCATATATAGAAATAGGAGAAAAATAAGCTCAGGGGAGTTGCAAAAAGTTGATGCGAAAGGAAATAGTTTATGTAGTGTCAGACTCGGTTGGGGAAACTGCAGAGTTTGTCGTAAAAGCGGTAGCAACTCAGTTTATTGGCAGTCGAATTGATATTCGCAGAAATTCATATGTAGATGATATTGAGGATATTGAAGATATTATTATTCTAGCAAGTAAAGACCAATCGATCATTGCTTATACGATTGTTGTTCCAGCTTTAAAGGAGCATTTAGATAAAAGAGCTAAGGAAGAAGGAATTGTAGCTGTTGATTTATTAAACCCCTTAATGAATGCGTTTCAAACACAGTTTAACAAAGAGCCACATCATAGTCCTGGGTTAATGAGGAGGTTAGACGAAGAATATTTTAGGAAGATTGAAGCAATTGAATTTGCAGTTAAATATGATGATGGGCGTGATCCGCGAGGTATAACTAAAGCAGACATTGTTTTGATTGGTGTTTCGAGAACGTCAAAAACACCATTATCAATGTACTTAGCGCATAAACGGTTTAAGGTTGCGAATGTTCCATTAGTTCCGGAGGTTCCGCCTCCAGACGAGCTATTTGAAATTCCACGAAAGAATTGTATTGGATTAATCATTTCACCAGATAAACTAAATGAAATACGCAAGGAGCGATTAAAGGCACTAGGACTTGCCTCGCAAGCAAACTATGCCAGCTTTGCTCGGATCCTTGAAGAATTGGATTATGCTGAGAAAATTATGAAGCGTGTTGGATGTCCGATTATTAATGTATCGAATAAGGCAGTGGAAGAAACAGCAGGCTTAATTCTGGAAGTGTTAAAAAAGGAGAGGAGCTAAAAATCATGGGGAAATTCGTTTATTTATTTCAAGAAGGTAATGGAAATATGAAAGACTTGCTCGGAGGAAAAGGAGCAAATCTAGCGGAAATGACAAAAATCGGCTTGCCGGTACCATCTGGTTTTACGATTACAACAGAAGCGTGCAATGCTTATTATGAATCTGATAAAGCGATTCCTGCTTCAGTTGAACTGCAAACATTAGAGGCTCTATCCCGTCTGGAAGAGAAAATGGGAAAAAAGCTGGGAGACGCTGAGAATCCTTTACTTGTTTCTGTACGTTCAGGTTCCGTTTTTTCTATGCCTGGAATGATGGATACAATCCTAAACCTTGGAATGAATGACGAAACAGTTACTGGTTTAGCGAACTTAACAAATAATCCCCGTTTTGCGTATGATTCCTACCGCCGATTTATTCAGATGTTCAGCAATGTTGTCCTAGAAATTGACACGTATTTTTTTGAGCAATTATTAGAAGAAACTCGTGAACAAAAAGGATATACGACTGACCCTGAATTGACGGCTGAAGATTGGAAAGAAGTGATTGCCGGTTATAAAGAAATTGTGAAGAAACATACGAGAAAAGCATTTCCCGAGGATCCAAAGGAACAGCTTTTCCTTGCTATCCGTGCTGTATTTAACTCTTGGAATAATCAGCGAGCAATCGTTTACCGCCGCCTGAACAAAATTCCTGACCATCTTGGAACAGCTGTTAATATTCAAAGTATGGTATTTGGCAATATGGGGAATGACTCAGGGACTGGTGTTGCTTTTACAAGAAATCCGTCAACGGGTGAACCGGTGCTTTACGGTGAGTATTTAATTAATGCTCAAGGGGAGGACGTTGTTGCAGGAATTCGAACTCCACAGCCAATTCGAACATTAAAGGAAGAAATGCCAGAAGTATTTGAGCAATTTATTCAAACCTCTCAGCAGCTTGAGCAGCATTATCTAGAAATGCAGGATATTGAGTTTACGGTAGAAAGGGGTAAGCTATTTATTCTTCAAACGCGAAATGGAAAGAGAACAGCTCAAGCTGCCATTCGCATTGCTGTAGAAATGGTAGATGAAGGGATTATTGATAAAGAAACGGCTCTTCTTCGTGTTGACCCTGACCAGTTAAATCAGCTTCTTCACCGCAGGATTGATGACTCAGCAGTAAAGCCTATTTTAGCAAAAGGGCTTCCAGCTTCTCCTGGTGCTGCGACAGGTCAGGTAGTTTTCGATGCTGATGAAGCAGAACAATTGGCAAATGAAGGCAAAAAAGTGATCCTTGTTCGTCCTGAGACGACCCCAGATGACATTCATGGGATTGTCGCTGCTCAAGCCATTTTGACAAGCAGGGGAGGAATGACTAGCCATGCTGCCGTTGTTGCCAGAGGAATGGGAAAGGCATGTATATGCGGCTGTGAAGCTTTAAAAATCGATTTAAAAGCCAAACAATTTGCCGCTGGCGAAAAAGTGATTAAGTATGGAGATATCATAACAATTGATGGTTCAACTGGAGAAATCATTCTTGGAGAAGTCCCGATGATCGATCCAGAGCTGTCGGAAGAATTTCAGCGATTACTTGGATGGGCAGATGAAGTGCGTAATATTACAGTTCGGGCTAACGCTGATAATCCAGAGGATGCGAAAAAAGCCTTCGAATTTGGCGCTGCCGGTATTGGTTTATGCAGGACGGAACACATGTTTATGGATAGTAAGCGGATACCAATTGTTCAAAAAATGATATTAGCAGAAAGCTTCAATGAGAGAAAGGAAGCGCTTGAGCAGCTTTTACCGATGCAACAAGGGGATTTTGAAGGGATTTTTGAAGCGATGCAAGGATATCCAGTAAATGTTCGTTTACTTGACCCTCCGCTTCATGAGTTTTTGCCTCATAAAGAGGAGCTTCTCGTTGAGGTAACAAGGCTTCAAATTTTAGATCCGGAATCGAAGGAATTAAAGCAAAAAGAGCAATTGCTTAAAAAGGTACGGCAATTAGACGAGTATAACCCTATGCTTGGACTTCGTGGCTGCCGTTTAGGAATGATGTATCCGGAAATTTATGAAATGCAGGCAAAGGCGATCTTCTACGCTGCCTCTAAGCTAGCTGAAAGATTGATAGATGTTCAGCCAGAAATCATGATTCCGCTAGTCGGTCATGTCAATGAACTTAAACAAATGCGTCAAGTAGTGATTGATGCAGCAAACCATGTTCAGGCAGAGACCGGTAAGGAGATTAAGTATACAATTGGTACAATGATAGAAATTCCACGTGCTGCTTTGACAGCGGACGAAATAGCGGTGGAAGCCGATTTCTTCTCATTTGGAACAAATGATTTAACTCAAACAACGTTTGGTTACAGCCGTGATGATGCAGAGGGGAAATTCCTTCAGGCCTATATTGAGAACAAAGTTCTTCCGGAAAACCCATTTGCAGCACTTGATCAAAATGGCGTTGGAAAGCTTGTGGAAACAGGTGTACAACTTGGAAGAAAAACAAAGCCAACGCTTAAAACAGGTATTTGCGGGGAACATGGGGGAGAGAAAAGCTCTATTGAGTTCTTCTATAAGACAGGGCTAGATTATGTCAGCTGTTCGCCTTATAGAGTGCCATTAGCTCGATTAGCAGCAGCGCAAGCAACCATTCGCCATGAAAATAAAAAAGCTGAGGTATATACGAACGCTTAATTCAATGAAGGACAGTATCTTAGGGGTACTGTCCTATTTTCTATGTTAAAATTTTCGAACAAATATGATAACACACACTTTCTTTCATTAAATAATATAGATAGAATAATAATATAGTAAGAAAAATGATTAGAAAGAAGGTTGGCTATGAGAGTAAGCCTATTTGCTACATGTTTAGTAGATATGTTTCAAAGTAATGTTGGAAAGGCTACAGTTGAAGTTCTAGAGCGGCTTGGCTGTACAATTGATTTTCCAAAAGATCAGGTTTGCTGCGGACAGCCTGCCTATAACAGCGGTTATGTGAAAGAATCAAAAGAAGCGATGAAAAGAATGATCGAGGCATTCGAGGATTCAGAGTATGTTGTCTCTCCTTCTGGATCGTGCGCTTATATGTTTCATGAATATCCGACTATTTTTAGAGGAGATCCAGTTTGGGAGCCAAGAGCAAAGGAACTGGCTGAAAAAACGTATGAATTAACTCAATTTATTGTAGATGTTTTAAAGGTCGAGGATGTAGGGGCCAAATTGGAAGGAAAGGCAACTTACCATACTTCCTGTCATATGACGAGATTGCTAGGTGTAAAGGATGCACCTCTTAAACTATTAAGTCATGTACAGGGGCTTGAATATACAGAACTGCCGAACAAACATAATTGTTGTGGTTTCGGAGGTACATTCTCTGTGAAAATGGCGCAAATATCAGAGCAAATGGTTGATGAGAAGGTTCAGCATATTGAGGAAACGAAGGCCGAATATTTAATCGGTGCAGATGGCGGATGCTTAATGAATATTGGCGGGCGCATCGACCGAAAAGGGAAGCCAATAAAGGTCATGCACATTGCTGAAATATTAAACAGCCGTTAAAGGGGGGAGAATAATGGCAATGAAAATTGGCACTGAAAATTTTGACGAGAGAGTCAATGCAGGCATTAACAATTCTTTTATGAGAGGAGCCGTTTCTAGTGCACAGGAAAGACTTCATACAAGAAGATTGGCAGCCGCAGAAGAACTGGGCAACTGGGAAGAATGGCGCTCGCTCGGAGAAGAGATCCGTCAACATGTACTTGAAAATTTAGATTATTATTTATATGAGTTGAGCGAGAATGTTGCTAAAAGAGGCGGTCATGTTTTCTTTGCGGAAACTGCTGAAGAAGCAACGTCATATATTCAAGATGTTATTGAAAAGAAAAACGCAAAAAAGGTAGTAAAGTCGAAATCAATGGTCACGGAGGAAATTCACTTAAATGCTTGTCTTGAAAAGATCGGTTGTGAAGTAATTGAAACAGATTTAGGTGAATATATTTTACAAGTCGATGATCATGATCCTCCTTCACATATCGTAGCTCCAGCATTACACAAAAATAAAGAACAAATTCGAGATGTGTTTGCTAAGAAATTAAACTATGAGAAAACTGAAGATCCTGCAGAATTATGCGCTCATTCGCGGAAAATGCTTCGAAATGAATTTTTAACTGCAGATGTAGGAATAACAGGCTGTAACTTTGCAATTGCAGAAACAGGATCCATTACTTTAGTGACTAATGAAGGAAATGCTGATCTTGTTACGGCTTTGCCAAAAACACAAATAACCGTTATGGGAATGGAAAGACTTGTTCCAACCTTTGAAGAAATGGAGGTTCTTGTTAGTTTATTAACAAGAAGTGCGGTTGGACAAAAACTGCCAAGCTATGTAACCGTCCTTTCTGGTCCTCGAGAAGAAGAGGATGCGGATGGACCAGAGGAATTTCATTTAGTCGTTGTCGATAATGGACGTTCCGATATATTAGGGGGAGAGTTTCAATCTATTTTACAATGTATTCGCTGTGCGGCATGTGTAAATGTTTGCCCAGTATATCGCCATGTGGGTGGACATTCTTACGGCTCCATCTACTCTGGTCCGATTGGAGCAGTCCTGTCCCCTTTATTAGGAGGATATGACGACTATAAAGAACTTCCATATGCATCTACTCTCTGTGGCGCTTGCACCGAAGCCTGTCCGGTCAAAATTCCTTTACATGAACTTCTCCATAAACATCGTCAAGTCATTGTTGAAAAAGAAGGAAAAGCGCCAATTTCAGAAAAAATGGCAATGAAGGCATTTGGGCTTGGAGCGGCTTCCCCTGCATTATATAAAATAGGTTCAAAAGTAGCGCCTGCTGCCATGAATCCATTTACCATTGGGGACAAAATTTCAAAAGGACCAGGTCCTCTTAAGGCTTGGACAGAAATTCGTGATTTCCCAGCACCTAATAAAGAACGCTTCCGTGATTGGTTTGCAAATCGTCATACTGGAGGTGATAAATAATGGCTGGGAACATCCAGAATAGGGAGTCATTTTTAACAAAGATTGCTAAGAGGTTAGGGAGAGATCAGCTAGAAAGCACGATTGAAAGACCCGTGTGGAACTTTCAACCTCAGGATGCAGTATTAAAGGATGCTAGTAAGGATGAACTGCTTCAAGTCCTTAAGGAACAATGCAAAAGTATTCACACCGACTTTATTACAACAAATCTTTCAGGGCTGCCCGAAACATTAAAGAATATAATTACCAAATATGGTGGGGGACCAATTATCAAATGGTGTGACCCTCGATTCGATGAATTCGGGCTTTCTCCCTTATTCAATAAGATTCTGCCGAGTGAGGATATTAAAGTAGATGTTTGGGACTCAAGCGTTGGTGAAGAAAATATTAAGCTAGCAGAAAAAGCAAATGTCGGGATTACGATAAGTGAAATCACCTTAGCAGAATCTGGTACAGCTGTCCTTTTAAGCGGTAAAGATAGAGGCAGAAGTATTAGCTTCTTGCCAGCAACATCAGTCATTATTATTCCGAAAAGCTCCATCGTCCCACGTATGACACAAGCAGCAAGGTTGATTAGGGAAAAAGTAAAGAATGGAGAACAAGTTGCTTCATGTGTAAACTTTATAACTGGTCCAAGCAATTCAGCGGATATAGAGATGAACTTAGTTGTTGGAGTACACGGTCCAACAAAGGCTGCTTATATTGTGGTGGAGGATATATAAAGATAAAACTATTATCATGCTCTTTCTAGGGATTAGAATAAATTACCAGCAATAAACGATCATTAATCAGTAAAGCTGCCCACATGGCAGCTTATTTTTTTGCATACTTTATGTAAAGGAGTTGATTTCGAATGGTCAAAATTTTCATTGACCCTGGACATGGCGGAACAGATCCAGGTGCCGTGGGGAATGGATTATTTGAAAAAAATCTAACCTTGCAAATTTCAAAACGTATTCAGACCATGCTAACAGCTTACGAAAATATTCAGGTGAAATTAAGCCGTGAAAGTGATAAAACCGTATCCCTTAATCAACGTACAAATATGGCAAACGCATGGGGAGCTGAATTTCTGCTATCTGTCCATATAAATTCTGGCGGGGGTACTGGATTTGAAGATTATATTCATCCAAGCAAAAGACAAAATTCATCCTCTTACCAAGAGATCATTCATGAAGAAATCGTTAAACAAATAAATTTAATGGATCGCGGAAAAAAACAGGAAAACTTTCATATGCTTCGAGAATCCAATATGCCAGCAATGCTAACTGAAAATGGGTTTATTGATAATCCAAATGATGCCTCAAAACTAAGTCAGTTTTCGTATATAGAAAGGATAGCACGGGGTCATGTAAACGGATTGGTTAGGGCGTTTAATCTTAAGGAAAAATCAGAAAAACCTCCGACTTGGGATGGGTTAGTATTTAAAAAGGGGCAAAAAGGGATAATCAAAATATTAAAACCGATAAATCTTTGGAGAAGAAAAGAAAATAATAAATTGGTCTTTTCTAGAATACTAAATCCTGGAGAAGTTTACCGAGTTTATGGATATGATCATTTAAATGGCGGTCAATATGACGTAGGAGACAACCATTGGATTACAAATATTGATGGATATATTAAATATGAGACCCCTTCGAAGTCATTTTTAGCAAAAGCTGAGAAACTTTATGATGAGTAAAATAAACCGCCAATCCCTCATGATCAAGGAATTGGCGTTTTTTCGTTTTTTACGTCCCAGAGAGGATTCGAACCTCCGACCTACAGCTTAGGAGGCTGTCGCTCTATCCTACTGAGCTACTGGGACATTAGATTTTTATTATAAACTCCTGTTCTAATGCAGTCAATAATTTAGACTAAAAACGGACGCATAAGGGCGTCCGTTTTCTTAGTTTAAAAGCTTTTTCCGATAGTATTGCATAATGGTCGATAACCTAGCTTGCAGGTTTTTCAGTTTAGTTGTTTCTAATTCAATAAGAGGCTGTGCAAATGGTACGGTTATTTTACTGGATAATAGAAGAGTAAGCAGTAGAGAAACAACCGCTAAGAGCAGAAAGTTTTTTGGTTCGACAAAAAACTTTTGTACAGAACTCTCCCTAAAAATACGGATAAAAAATCCGTGCAGAAGATAAACATATAATGTGTTTCTTCCTAATTTTGTAAAGGGATAATACTGTTTTGGAACTAGAGAGAAAAAACTGAAGACCATAATCAAGCTTAATACATAAAAACCTAAACGTGTAAACAAAGCCCCAATGGATGCGGCCCCCATCTCTATATATGGCTTAGACCCAAGCAGCCATTCATGATTCAAACTTGGGAAAAAATAAAATCCAGTAAACACAATTACCAATACGCTTAAGGATACAATCTTAATTTTCGCAGATTGAAGCAAAGAAAAATGCTCTCTATTTAAATAATATCCAATTAGAAAAAGTGGGAAGAACACAAAAGTTCTTGATAAGCTTAAATAGTTTGTAATCCAGTCAGCATATCCAACTATTAGCCCAATAGTAAACGCTGCTGCGAGTGAATATAAAGCTTTATATTTAGTGAAAGCCCGCAGCATAATATTCCAAGAAAACAAACTGATTAAAAACCATAACGACCAATGTGGCTTGAGCGGATCAACCTGGAAAGATGATTCTTTATATAGAAAGAAATAAAAAACAGAATAGATGATTTGAAAAATGATATATGGAAGAATTAACTTCCTAGAAATTTTAGAAATATATCCTTTTTTATTAAAGCCTTTGGCAAAATACCCTGAGATAAGAATAAACGCAGGCATATGGAAGGTATAAATAACCTTATATAGAGTATAAGTTGCCTCGTTGTCTTCAATAAAAGATTGAAGAAAATGCCCAAATACGACCAAGGAAATTAAAATAAATTTTGAATTATCAAAGTAATACTCTCGTTTCTTCATATATCCTCCTCTTTTTAGACCCCCTAAAAAGATTCAAAATATATATACCCACACTATCATGTTTTAAAACTTGAATTACTAGTAAATGAGAGGAACAACTTCCGAATAATGGGAATTTATCAGAGGAAACTCTCTGTTATAATACATAAAAACATCTGTTATATAATTGTGATTCCGTTTCCAATGCTGATAATAATGATTTTGTTTAAAAAATCACAAACTGTTTTAGTCAATTTCGCTAGAATGTTTGACTTTTGTCACAGCGGTACTTTAAACATTCTAATACAATATCAAAAGGGGATCTTTCAAGTTTGTATAAACAAACGAAAAGGATGAATTTTGGGAGGGAGATTATGTCAATATTACCAAAGAAAAATGGGCTTGGTTTTTTTGAAATTAGATTAGAGTCAATTGGCGGGCTAGGAGCAAATCTAGCCGGAAAGATGCTTGCTGAAGCTGGAGTTTTAGGATTAGGTTTAAACGGTTCGAACTTTTCATCATATGGCTCTGAAAAGAAAGGATCACCAGTGAAAAGTTTTATACGTTATTGTGATCCTGATGTTGAAATTCGAGCGCATAGTCCGATTGAGCAGCCGCATGTTGTCGGGGTTTTTCATGAAGCATTATATAAAACGGTCGATGTTGTTAGCGGTTTGGAGCCTGATGGGATTCTATTAGTTAATTCCATCAGAGACTTTGATTCGATCAAGGCAGACTTGAAATTAGAAACAGGTACATTAGCCATTATCGATGCCTTACAAATTTCTGTCGATGAAAAGACAAAAGTCAATACAGCAATGCTAGGAGCATTATTCCGTATTTGTGATTTCCTTGATCCAGAGTCAATGAAGGACATCATTCGAAAAACATTTGAAAAAAAATACCCGCATCTTGTAGAGCCAAATATTCGAACATTCGAACGGGGATACAACGAAGTTCAATTCAAAACATATGAAACTCCAGAAGATGCCAAGGGAAAGGCATTCTCTCGTCCGCTTCCGTTACTAGGATATGAAACTCAAGAAATTGGCGGGATCATTACAGCCCAAGGAAATAGTATTTTAAAAGACTTGAGCGGATCCAGACAAGGGTTCCTTCCAAAATATGATCAAGAGACATGTATTCACTGTGCTGCATGTGATACCGTCTGTCCTGATTATTGCTTTGTATGGGAAGAAGGAGAAGATAAGCGCGGCCGGAAGCAAATGTTCCTTAAAGGGATTGATTATCAATATTGCAAAGGCTGTCTGAAGTGTGTTGAGGCTTGTCCAACAACGGCATTAAGTGATTTGCGCGAAACGATTGGTTATGCTGAGGCAAACTGGGTAAAACATAAATTTCCTTACATAGCGGGAGGGATTTAATAATGGCAATGGTAGTAGAACAATCAATTAAAAAAAATACTGCAGAACAATTGGTAACCTTTGAAAGCGGAAATGAAATGGCGGCAATGGCTGCAGCTCAAATAAACTACCATATTATGGGGTATTTCCCAATTACACCATCAACCGAGGTCGCCCAGTATTTAGACCAAATGAAGGCAAGAGGAGAGCATAATATTAAGCTGATTCCAGCCGATGGAGAGCATGGTTCAGCAGGGATTTGTTACGGAGCTGCCGCAACAGGTGCAAGGGTTTTTAACGCAACAAGTGCGAATGGGCTTATGTATATGCTTGAGCAGCTTCCTGTTCAATCCGGAACCCGATTCCCAATGGTTATGAATTTAGTTACTCGTTCAGTAAGCGGCCCTTTAGATATTAGAGGGGATCATTCAGATTTATACTTTGCCTTAAATACGGGGTGGGTAATATTAACGGCGAGAACACCACAGGCAGTATATGATATGAATATAATGGCTCTCAAAATTGCTGAGCATTCAAAGGTTCGTCTCCCTGTTATTGTTGCATATGACGGATTCTTTACATCACATCAAAAGAGAAAAGTAAATTATTTTAAAGATCGCCAAGTAGTTCAGCAATTTGTTGGTGAGTGCCCGACAGATTATCATTTCGCCCGAGATCCAAAAAGACCGGTAACGATTGGTGCCCATATGAATGGCGAAGATTTAATGAATAACCATTTTCAGCAATCTGAAGCGATGTATGCTGCAGGTGACATATTCAAGGAAGTTGCAATAGATTATGCTGCTATTTCCGGCCGTGAATACCCAGTATTAGAATTATACAAAATGGAAGATGCAGAGGTTGCTTTATTCTTATTAAACTCTGCTGCTGAAACCGCGAAGGATACGGTGGACAGACTAAGAGAAAAAGGGATTAAAGCAGGTGTCATCAGCCCGAATATCATCCGTCCATTCCCTGCAAAAGAAATTCGGGAAGCACTAAAAAATATTAAAGCTCTGCTAATCGGTGAAAGAGCTGATTCCTATGGCGGCAATGGCCCGAATTTAACCCATGAAGTAAAGTCCGCATTACAGGATGATAAAAATAATAAAACCATTGTGTTAAGCCGTGTGTTTGGACTTGGCGGGAAAGATTTTTATGAAGATGATGCAGAGCATTTCTTCAACGAAGCAATTGAGGCGATGAATAATGGCTATGCAAAAAAATCCTTTGATTATTTTGGTCATGTTCCTGGAAATAAAGATCGGGGGCTTAAGCCAGTTATTACCCCTCAGCATGGGGATGTTTACAAATCAGGCTTAATACACGTTGAGAAGGATCCTGAAACAAATAAATTAAAGGTGAAAATTCCTCCGTTACGCTCATTAACATCGAAGCCAAAGCGAATAGCTTCAGGACACGGAGCTTGTCCAGGCTGTGGAATATTTACCGGATTAGAGTTGTTTTTTAAAGGGATTGAAGGAGATGTGGTTGTGCTGTTCCAAACTGGTTGTGCTTATGTGACAACAACCGCATATCCTTATTCTTCACATAAACAAACTATGATCCACAACCTATTCCAAAATGGACCTGCTACATTATCTGGTACAGTGGAAGCCTTTTTAGAGTTGAAGGAGCGCGGGGAAATCGAAATCTCAGATGATGCTACTTTTGTCATGATTACGGGTGATGGCGGAATGGATATTGGAATGGGGTCCGCAATTGGAACGGCACTGAGAAACCATAACCTTATTATGCTTGAGTATGATAATGAAGGATATATGAATACAGGATCTCAAATGTCCTATTCTACCCCAAAAGGACATATGACAAGTACAAGCAATGTCGGACGTAAACAAAAGGGTAAAGCATTCCATCATAAGGATACAGCACAAATTATGGCTTCAACTAATATCCCTTACGTCTTTACCGGTGCAGAGGCATTCCCGCAGGATCTAATAAAGAAAGCTGCAAAGGCTCAATGGTATGCGCAAAATGTTGGTACGGTATATGGCAAAATCCTTATTACTTGTCCGTTGAACTGGAAGTCAGATGATCGCTATGGTGAAAAGATTATCGAAGCGGCTGTTAATACATGCTTCTTCCCTCTGTACGAGGTAGAAGAAGGGGTAACAACCATTACTTATAATCCTGAAGATAAGAAGAAAAGGGTTGGATTACCTGAATGGCTGAAATATATGGGCAAAACAAAGCATCTCTTAAAAGAAGAAAATCATGAAATGTTAATGGAATTGGAAGAAGAAATCGAAAAGCGCTGGCAACGTCTTCTAGCTAAACATGAAAATCCTTTATTATAAATAATTCTTTCATACACGAAGAGTTGAAGCGTCTCCCTAGTCGAATTTGCGGCTAAGAGACGCTTTTTTGTTTTTAATAAAAGAAATAACTTGAATGGTGCAAATTGGAGAATCTCCTTTATTTATCCTAAAGTGCCAACTTCCTCTTGAATGCCATATGAATTATATTATAATTAAATAGTACTAGTAATATTCTGATATTTTTTACATAACTTTTAGTACAATATTTTGACAACAACGTCTAAACAAGGGAGGATTACCTAAAATGAAAGGGGTAAAAAAGACTCGTTTTAAGAAAGTAAAAAAATCTAAAAATCATAAAAAGGATAAAAAATATAAGTTAAATAGAGTTATTACCAGGCTGTCAATCATACCTTTATGGAAAAGATTAAAGCTTGGGCAAAAATATGGAGTAGCTTTATTTGTAACTATTGGTTTGTTTACAATTTCTACGATTATCACATTCGGATTCCTGTCAATTGCGAATTCCAAAATGGAAATGGTTGAAGAATCGGGCGACAAAGCCATATTGTTTAATGAAGCTACGGCTATTTTTCATCAAAAAGGCAGTGCAATTGGAAATTATATAATTGATTCAAATCCGAAGCATTTAACATCCTTTGATCAACTATCGGAAGAATTTAATAAATTGAAGAAGGTACTAGAGCCTGCCATAACAACAAAAGAGTCGAAAGACCTATTTGCTGAAATCGCGGAAAATGATAAAGAGATAACAACGATATTTCATGATACGATTCAACCGAAAGTAAAGCTTCAGCATGTAAGAGAATACCGTCTTGGGAAGCTGCAAGCAGATACGATGATTACTGAAACAGTCGTTAATTTAGATATATTAAGTGAAATGTTGAAATCAGAGCAAAAGAAAGCGGTAAGCTCTGCAAAGTCCGCGTTAATCTTAACTTTAATCATACTCGGGATTTCTATCGTTATTTCTGCTGCCCTTGGTATCGTAAGTATTCTAGTTATAGGGAAAATTATTTCTAAAAAGCTTGGTCAAATCGTTCACCTTTCAAATGAAGTGGCGAGCGGAAATCTTAATGTAGAAGCGATAGATTATGATGGCAGTGATGAAATAGCAGAGTTAGGAAAAGCAACAAATTCAATGAAAGAAAAGCTTCAAGCTATGATACAGGAAATATCGGCTGTTTCAACTTATGTTACAGAAAAGAGCGGAGAACTAAACATTGCCGCAACTGAAGTAAAGGCAGCAAGCCAGCAAGGTGCTTCAACAATGCAGGAGCTGTCAGCAGGAGCTGAGGAACAAGCAAAATCTGCTAGTGGATTAGCTAGTATGATGGAAAGCTATATGGCAGAGGTTGAAAAAGCTGCTCAAAGCGGAACAGAGATTCAAAAAGCATCGAATGAAGTCTTACATTTGACTAAAACTGGAGATACCTTAATGGGAGATTCACAGAAGCAAATGTCCATGATTAATGAGATTATGAAAACATCTGTTGAACGGGTAAACGGATTAGATGAACAGACACAACAAATTACTAAACTAATTCAGGTTATACATGATATTGCAAATCAAACGAATTTGCTTGCGTTAAATGCAGCTATTGAAGCGGCACGTGCAGGTGAACATGGCAGGGGATTTGCAGTTGTGGCAGATGAAGTTCGAAAATTAGCAGAACAAGTTTCATTATCTGTTGCGGATATTACAAAAATTGTAAAAGGAATTCAAACGGAATCAAGTAATGTAGTATCATCCTTACAGACTGGATATTCTCAGGTTGAAAAAGGGACTGATCAAATCCGGCTAACGGGAGAAACGTTTGAAAAGATCTATCAGGCAGTTAATATGATGTCTAACAATGTGTTAGAAATATCTATGAATTTTGAAAGAGTTTCTGGTGCTACAACGAATATGAATCAATCCATTGAAAATATTGCTGAAGTATCCGTTCAATCAGCAGCAGGTATTGAACAAACGAGTGCTGTTATTACGCAAACCAATCATTCGATGGAAGAAATCTCAGAAAATGCTCAAAATTTATCAGAGCTTGCCGATCAATTAAATGTGATGATTTCAAAATTCAAGTTATAAAATTAATTTCATGGGATTCCCTGCTATACAGGGATCCCATTTTTCTTTGCCCTAGCCTGTATCATTAATTTTTGTTTTTTCAATTTTCAAATTAGTAAGAGGAACTTTCGCTAATTTTGTAGAACTATGTATATAGTTAAATCCCAATAGGAGGGAAGGTAGAAGTGAATTTGAACAAAAACAGCAACGATGTAAACGCGGAATTTTTAAAGGAAGTTCATATTACAGAGAGTGAAATAAGGCAATTAGAAATCAAATTAATAAAAAATGCAGATATATATATAAATATATATGAAGAAGCTGTAGAAGGGATTATTTTTTGGACGGGTAAGGGTCAGATTATTAAAGCAAATGAGGCAGCCTGCCGAATTTTTGAATGCAGCAAAGAAGAGCTTGTTTCAAAAAGGATTCAGGATTTTATTTATGCCAGCAAAGAGAAAATTTATCAAGTATACAATAATTTTCATGAAAAAGGGGCTATACGGGATGAACTTGTTTTTCTAATGCCCAATGGACAATTAAAATCTTTGGAATTCACTAGTAAACTGCATGCAGTTGACGAATTTCATATGACCATATTTCGAAATGTAAGTGAAACAAGAAGAATGGAAAAAGAGCTAAGAGAAAGTGAATTAAAATTTAGAAAAATCTTTGAGGGTGCTTTAGAGGGGATTATCTTATGGAAGAATGATTTTAACGTTGTTGATATAAATCAGGCTGCAGAAAAAATGCTGTCTGTTTCAAAGGCTGAAATAATTGGACATTCATTTATAGACCTACTCACAAAACTACATCTTTCAAATGAAGAAATTTACTATTATTATCATAATCTCGTTAATAGTGGTCAAACAACGGGCACCCTTGATATTACAGTAGAATCTGGGGAATCTAAATATATTGAATTTTCAGCAAAGTATAATATTCTTTCTGAATTAAGCTTAGTAACCTTTAAAGATATTACAGAAAAGCTACAGCTTGATGTACAACTCCGAAAATCGGATACATTAAATGTTATCGGAGAACTCGCCGCAGGTATTGCGCACGAAATTCGCAATCCAATGACAGCCTTAAAAGGATTTATTCAGTTATTAGAGGATACTATTAAAGAGGATCATTCCATGTATTTTAACATTATTTCTTCTGAGCTGAAGAGGATTGACACGATCATTAATGAATTTTTAATTTTGGCAAAACCACAAGCAGTTAAGTTTGTTGAAGTTGATCTTATACAAATTATGAAGGAAACAGTAGATTTCTTAAGTGCTCAAGCCGTATTACATAATATTCAGTTTCGAACAAAATACGAAAAAGGCCTGCCTCCAATATTCTGCGAACCAAATCAAATGAAGAAGGTCTTTATTAACGTAATTAAGAATGCAATTGAGGTCATGCCAAATGGCGGCTATATTGATGTGTTCATGAATTCAACGGAGGATGGCAGAATACATATATCCATCGAGGATGAGGGGAGTGGAATACCAAAGGATAAGGTTGAAAAGCTCGGTCAGCCTTTTTACACAACGAAGGAAAAAGGTACGGGTCTTGGACTTATGGTAACTTTTAAAATTATTGAAGAGCATAAGGGCAATATAGAAGTTGAAAGTGAATTAGGAGTAGGCACTATTTTTAACATATTTCTGCCAATGAAAAAAGTACTGTAAATTGATCTTATCTTGTCGAAACGCTTCTTAAAAATATACTCGCAAAATGTCGAGAAATTTATATTTTGGTGAAAACTGTCTAATTCTGCGAATCTATTTACTTTTATGTATTTTCTTGCAATAATGCTAAAGGTAACTACTTAAATAGAACGATTCTAGATAGAAAGGGATAGGATGGAGGAAAAAAGTTGGCAGAAAATTGTAAAGAAATATTGCTGCAGATCCAAGAAAAAAGGGAGAAAATGATAAATTCTGCAAGGAAATATGGGTATACGAGTGAAGATACCATTCAATGCAGTCAAGAGCTTGATCAATTAATTTATGAATATCAAATGACCATACATCATTCAGAAAAGATAGAGGAAGAAGTTCGATTTCCCTTTAAGAAAATGATTCTTGTTTTGCCAAATACGTTAACAGTGACTGAATTTGAAATGATTACTTAAAAAAATCCCTATGCGTAATATTACGCTATAGGGTTTTTTCATATTATTTTTCAAACAACAGTGCTATGTATACATTATGAAAAGAAGTCAATTAGCAATACCATAAATAAAAGTCCAATGATAAAGGAATAGGTTGATGTACGTTCGTTTCCATCCCCATGACTTTCAGGTATTAACTCTTTATAAATAATAAATAACATTGCGCCTGCTGCAAAGGCGAGTCCATATGGAACGAGGAAGTCCACATAAGATGTTAAATAGAAGCCTAATAACCCCATGACAATTTCAATAGCTCCAGTCAACGTTGAAATAACAAATGCTTTAAATTTATTTATCTTTTGGTTGACGAGGAATAAAGCGACAAGAAATCCTTCAGGAGCATTCTGCAGACCGATGGCAAAGGCAATTAGGTTTCCGGTATCCTTTACATGAGATGCATAGCTTACTCCAACTGACAGACCTTCAGGGATGTTGTGAAGGGTAATCGCCGCGATAATAAGCATGGCTTTTTCATCAAACTCGATTCCTTTTTTCGAATGCTTTAGATCTATATGAGGAATGTTTTTTTCCATCAAAGTAAGAGTTAAGACTCCCAGAAATATTCCGATAGCGACTGAAGGAAATCCCCCTGTCTTTAAAGCCTCAGGTATTAGACCTAAAGTAGAAGCGGCCATCATAATTCCGGCAGTGAACGCAAGTAAAGTATCGCGCCATTTATGGGTAACAGCACTTGACATAAAAAGTATAATTAAAGCGCCAACTCCTGTTGATAAGGCTGAGAGTACGCTTCCGATAATTACTTCCCTCATTCTCATTCCCTCATTTCTATTTGTAACCATATTATAAGAGTCAACTTAAGCGGCTGACAAACATTTATTTCAATTTTAATAATAAAAATGATTTTTTTCTGAATAGGCATCAGCGGAAACAATATATATTTTATACTGAAGCACAAGATGTGTTCAAAAAATTACTTTTTTTGTCAATCAGCTACAGCAAATATAGCTGATTATTCCATTTAGAAAAGCAGCTGTTAGCGGAAGCATTTTCACTAATTGTTAGTACTATGCTTGTGCCGAGAGTCATATATCGTTAATACATATACTTTTTTTACGATCAAAAGGAAAACGTTTTCATTGATAAGGAGGGAGAGCTAGTTATGCATATTGTCGTCTGTGTAAAGCAAGTACCAGATACAAAAATAATAAAAATAAATCCAAAGACAAACACACTTGATCGAAGAAGTGCGCCTGCAATCTTGAACCCATATGATGCACATGCTGTTCAAGAGGCCGTAAGGATTAAGAAAATGATTGGGGAGGGAACGATTTCTGTTCTTTCCATGGGTCCTCCTCAGGCAACAGCTGTCATTAAGAAAAGTATTGAAATTGGTGCTGATAAAGGTTATTTAATTTCTGACAGGGCCTTTGCAGGTGCGGACACTTTAGCAACGAGCTATGCGTTATCAAAGGCATTGGAGAGAATTACGAAAGAGGAGCCAATAGATTTAATTATTTGCGGTCTGCATGCGATTGATGGGGATACTGGCCAGGTTGGCCCAGGAATAGCGAGGAGAATGGATATACCACCAATAACCAATGTAATAGAAGTATCAAGCTTTAATACTTCAGATAAAAAGGTTCTATTAAAAAGAAAAATTGCGAATGGACATCAATTAATTGAATCGCAATTTCCATGCCTATTAACAGTTGCGAAAGAGATTAATGACATTGAATATTCGCCCATGACTAATATGATTAAAGCTGCAAGGTACGAGCCCATTATTTGGACAGTAAATGATCTGGAGAATGTTGACAGATCTCAGCTTGGGCTAAAGGGATCTCCGACCATTGTAGGGAAAATGTTCACTCCTCCCAAACCTGAAGGCGGAAAAAGACTAGAAGGCAGTGCTGACGAACAAGTGAAGCAGCTAATTTCTTTACTAGAGGATAAAAAGGAATTACTCCTTGGATAGATGGTAGGCTAGTCGTTTATTACAATGTTATTTCTTGTCTATTTTCATTTTAGTGAACAATCGTTTTTAAGCTGCTATTATTCACTTTTTATACAAAGGAGAGGTCCCGATGTTTGAAGATTACCGTGGTGTTTGGGTCTTTATTGAGGTTAATGAGAGGGCAATCGAAGGAGTTTCATTGGAACTTTTGGGTGCAGGAAGAAGGCTTGCGGACAAATTAGAGGTTCCATTATCCGGGGTATTATTAGGTCATCATATTAAGGAACTATGCCCGGAAGTCATTTCCTATGGTGCAGACCAAGTATATATGATCGACAACCCCGTTTTAAGAGATTATCGAACAGAATCATATATGAAAGGCGTTATGCTTCTTGCAGAAAAATACAAGCCTGAAATTTTTCTTTATGGTGCTACTTCGAATGGAAAAGACCTTGCAAGCGCAGTTGCCACAGATTTAAGCACAGGCTTAACAGCAGATACAACGATGCTGGATGCGGATTTGGAAACACGATTGCTGGAGGCAAGCCGCCCAGCATTTGGCGGAAATATTATGGCAACAATTTTATGTAAAAAACATCGCCCTCAAATGGCTACTGTAAGACCTAAAGTCATGAAGGCACTCGATAAAGACGATAGCAGAGAAGGGAAGGTAATTGAAGAAGAAATTTCTTTAAGTGAAGAAGAAATGAGAACAAAGGTGCTAGAAATTGTGAAGGATGTCACAAAAAAGGTTCGCTTAGCCGATGCTCATGTTGTGGTAGCTGGGGGAAAAGGGATGGGGGACCCTAAAGGATTTCAGCTTATTCATGAATTGGCTGAAACGATCGGTGCTAGCGTGGGTGGAACGAGAGATGTTGTAGAGGCAGGCTGGCTTCCTCATGAACAGCAAGTAGGGCAAACAGGAGAAACGATTACACCTAAAATTTACTTTGCAATTGGAATCTCAGGAGCTATTCAGCATATTGTTGGAATGAAAAATTCAGAGTTTATCATCGCCATTAATAAAGATCCAAATGCCCCAATATTTGATGTCGCCACTTATGGAATTGTTGGAGATGCCTTAGAAATTGTCCCAAAATTGATTAAGCAATTTAAAGAACTTCGAAAAGAGAAGGGCGGTGAAGTGAGCTATGTCTGAAAAATTTGATGTCATTGTAGTGGGAGCAGGCCCGGCTGGAACCTCCTGTGCCTATACTTGTGCAAAAAATGGGTTAAAGGTTTTACAGATTGAAAGAGGAGAATATCCTGGAAGCAAAAATGTGATGGGGGGCGTATTATACAGGAAACAGATGGAAGAAATCATTCCTGAATTCTGGAAGGAAGCACCATTGGAAAGACCTGTTATTGAACAGCGATTTTGGATGATGGATAAAGAATCAGCTGTCACCTTTGGCTATAAAGGGCTTGAATGGGGAGTCGAGCCATACAATAATTTCACAGTATTAAGGGCCCAATTTGATCAATGGTTTGCTAAGAAAGGGGTCGAGCAAGGGGTTTTACTCATTAATGAAACGGTTGTCCTAGAGTGTATCGTGGAAAATGGTAAGGTAATCGGGGTCAGAACGGATCGTCCAGATGGAGAGGTTTATGCCGATGTTGTCGTTTTAGCTGATGGAGTAAATTCACTGCTTGGCAAGCAACTTGGATTTCATAAGGAATTTAGGCCGGACGAAGTTGCCTTAACCGTGATGGAAGTAGTGAATCTAACGAAGGAAAAAATCAACGACCGTTTTAATTTAGAGGATAACCAAGGCTGTACGATCGAAATATTTGGTGACTCGACTAAGGGGAATCTTGGAACTGCGTTTATTTATACAAATAAGGAAAGCATCAATATTGGAGTTGGAACAACGCTATCCAGTATGATCAAGGCAAAACTCAAACCTTATGATCTATTAGATTATTTAAAAACTCACCCAATGGTTAGACCATTGATGGAAGGGGGAGAGTCTGCTGAATACTTAGCACATCTTATTCCAGAAGGAGGATTTCATTCTGTTCCAAAGGTAGCTGGAAATGGAGTGCTTGTAGTAGGGGATGCCGCCCAGCTTGTAAATGCAATCCACAGGGAAGGGTCTAATATGGCTATGAAGTCAGGACAAATGGCGGCAGAGGCTATTATTGAAGCGAAAAAACGCAATGATTTCAGTGAATCGAGTTTAAATCATTATAGAGAGGCTTTACATGAGAGCTTTATTATGAAGGACTTGGAAAAATATAAAGATGCTACTCATGTTTTTGAGCATCATCCGCAATACTTTAAAGAGTATGTTCCTTTAATGAACCAGGCAGCAAGTAAATTCTTTACCGTTGACGGCACGTCTAAAAAGGATAAGCAAAAACAAATTATGAAAAGCTTTACTGGGGAAAGGGGCACTATCAAGGTTATTAAAGATATGTATCGAGCATGGAAGGCGGTGAAATAATGTCAACGAAGAATATTGAAGAAAAACAATATCTCTTACGTTTTAAAGCTGATACGAAGTCACATTTAACGGTAATGGACCATGATATTTGTATAACAAAATGCCCTGACAAAATTTGTACAGTTTTTTGCCCGGCGGAGGTCTATAAATGGGAAGGGCTAAGAATGCAGGTAGGCTACGAGGGCTGCCATGAATGCGGAAGCTGCAGAATAGGCTGTCCATATCAAAATATTAAATGGGAATATCCAAAGGGCGGACATGGCATCGTATTTAGGTTAGCATAAACTAAAGACCGCTAAAAAGGTAAATAAATTGACTGATAGATAGAGAATAGATTCTCATAAGACGGTGCTTAAATTATAGCAGCGTCTTAATTTTTTTGAAAAAAAAGTGGAGGCATAGCCTCCACTAAATAGTACTCCAACTTATGCATTCCATTCATTAATCTTTTGATCAGAAGGCAGGAGAAGTGTTATCAATCCAAGCAATGGCAAGAAGCCTGTAAGAATCATCGTTTGAGTAATTCCGATTAAGTCGGCTAAATACCCGATTACCATCGAGCCAATAGCCCCCATGCCAAAAGCTAACCCAACTGTGAGTCCTGCCATTGTACCAATTTTTCCTGGAACTAATTCTTGAGCATATACGACCGTTACAGAAAAGCTTGACATTAAGATAAAGCCTGATAATGCAAGCAAGCAAAAAGCAATCACAGGCGGAACAAATGGAATTAATATAGTTAATGGAGCTGATATAGTCATAGATAAAAAGATAATCACCTTTTTGCCAAATCGATCAGCAAGTGGCCCACCGAAGAAAGTGCCAAGTGCTCCCGAAACGAGGAAGGCAAATAGAAAGATTTGCGCTTGCCTAATAGAGAAAGAGTAGTTTTCTATTGTGTAAAAGGCATAGTAATTTGTCATTCCTGAAACATACCATGAACGTGCAAAAATTAAAAACAGGACAAGAACGAGTGCAATTTTAACAGCTTTTGATAAACCTTTTTGCTCATGTATGGCCATTTTGCTCTGTTTCTTTATCAATGTTCTCTCTATGCGAAGTTTACTAGCATACCAAAAGGCTATATAAGTCAGCAGTCCTACTGCAACAGCTGCAACAGCTGTGAACCATGCTGCTCCAATTTGCCCGAGAGGAACTAAGATTAAAGCAGTAATTAGAGGTGCCATTGCCTGCCCGCTATTTCCGCCAACCTGATAAATAGATTGGGCAAGACCACGTCTAGGGCCTGCAGCCATGAAGGCAACCCTAGAACCTTCTGGATGAAAAACGGCTGAACCGAGACCAATGAAAATGACAGAAATGACGATAAACTCAAAGCTTTGTGCCAAAGCAAGCCCTAACACGCCAAACATGCTAGAGGTTAAACCTATTGGCAAAGCATAAGGCATTGGTTTCTTATCTGTAATCATCCCTACCGCAGGCTGTAATACAGAAGCAACAATATTTAAGGCAAAGCCAATGATTCCTAACTGGGTAAAGGTTAGCCCCATCGAATTTTCTAAAATTGGAAACATTGCAGGAATAATGGCTTGCAGTGAATCATTTAATAAATGACAGAGGCCTAAGATGATTAATATTTTGTAAGATGTTTCATTGCTATTTTGGAGGGTCTTGGTCGCTGCTGCGGTATTGCTCATGCTCAGGTCCCCTTTCTGAAAATATAATTTAGTAATCCTAAGTAATAATAATACATGATTATTATAGTTTACGAAATATATTTTATAATTTTCATAATATAGTACAATGTTAATAGGAATATTTTTATAATTATAATAGGATTTTACAAATTTTCTTTAGTTAGGAAATTTAGCTTGTGGGGGAGGAAATATGTGGAGAAGTCTGTAGAGGTGTTACACACAAAGGAAATCATGATTCACTTTTTGAAATCTTTTTCATTGGAAGATGAATATAAACTCTTAGGTGACTTTGAAAATTTCGTTTATGAAGTGTACAAAGAAGGTAAACCATATATTTTAAGAATTACTCACAGCTCGCATAGAGAGTTGGAAAATTTATATGCGGAAATTGAATGGGTTAATTATTTGTATCAACAAGGAATAAATGTTTCTACTGCATTCGAATCGATAAATGGTAAATTTGTTGAATTCATTTCAGCTGAAGACCAATCCGTTTTTTTTGGAAGTCTATTTTCCAAAGCAACTGGGAAACCAGTGAAAACGAAAGAGAATCCATTTAATAACGATCTTTTATCAACTTGGGGGAAACAAATTGGTAAAATGCATACAGCTACAAAGAAGTATGTATCTTCCCCGCTAATTAAGAAGAGACCACACTGGTACGAAGATGAACTTCTAAATGTAGAAAAATATTTTCCTGCAACAGAGACAATTGCAAGACAAAACGCTATAGAATTATTAGAGAAAATAAAGTCTATTCCTGTAGACAGTGACAATTACGGACTCATACATACAGATATTCATGCTGGGAACTTTTTCTATGATGGCAGCAGTATTCATGTGTTCGATTTTGATGATTGCTGTTATCACTGGCTAGTGTCTGATATTGCCATTCCTCTTTATTATTCATGCCTGTCTAGCTTTACAGCTAAGGAAATCAATGAGCGTGAGGAGTTTGGCCGTTTATTTATAGACGCATTTTTGGCGGGATATAAAACAGAAAATAACCTTCCACACGGTTGGGAGGAGCAGATGCCGTTATTTCTTATGCTTCGGGATATTACATTGTATTCAGTTTTTAATAAAAAAATCGCACCAGAGGATCGCAATGAGCGTGTTATTAGATTAATGGATGAAATTAAATCTAGAATTGAACAGAAGAAAAGCATTGTCAATATTATTGATTAAGAGATGTAATGAAAAAAGAGCCAGTTGGCTCTTTTACTTTTTAAGGATTTCCTTCAACTCCATTTTGAATAGGCAGTATGACATCAACGACAGTTCCTTTATTTACTGTGCTAGAAATTTTTATTTCTCCATCAAATGAATGAAGGATTCTTTTGCAAACGACAAGCCCAAGTCCTGTGCCGAAATCCTTTGATGTATAGAAGGGCTGAAAGATTTTTTCAATATCTTCTTCACGTATTCCTATTCCTGTATCAGCAATTTGAATATGACATTCATCTTGCTCTCTGAATAACTTAATTGTTAAATGACCGCCCTTAGCCATTGATTCTAAGGCATTTTTGCTAATATTCAGCAGCACCTGCTTTAATTGGTCCTTCGTGCAATCAACAAGCAAAGGTGTTATTGGAAGAGCCAGCTCGTATTTAACATTGTTTAAATTAGCCTCTGATAATATGAGCGGTTCCAGCTCCTTAAGGATGTTTCTTATATCCATAATTTCTGTTTTTTGGGCGGTCGGTTTACCAAGAATAAGAAATTCACTAACAATCTCATTTATCCGGCTTATTTCATCATTGATGACGGCAAAATAATATTGATCTTGAGAATTCGTATATTTTTCACTTAATAGCTGTACAAGTCCTTTAATTCCAGTAAGTGGGTTTCTGATTTCATGGGCAGTGCTTGCCGCTAGTGTTCCAACAAGCTCAAGTTTTTGAATCTCGTTCTCCTTTTTCTCACTTGCTGCCTGTCTTTTAAGCATTAAATATTTTATAAATAGGAACAAAATATGAAAAATAAATATAAATTGAAGTAAATCAATGGAGACGGTCTTAATGATATTTCCTTTCTCTCTTTGTGGTATTTCAACTTGGATACTCCATGGCAGCCTGTCAATAGAGAGGGTGATCGAGTTTTTTTCTGTAAATTCTGTTGCGGTAGTAGCAGTATTAATATCCATGATGACAGCACCAGTTGAAGAAATTACTGAAAGTCTTGTATCAGGAGTTAATAGCCTCATGATATTTTGTAAATAATCCACCCTTAAATGGGCGATGATTATAAAATCAATTTTCCCTTCTTCATTCAATACTGGCTTGCCTATTCCAATCACTTTCTTGCCATTTTTCAATACTTCATAATGATTTGAGATAATGATGTCTTTTGTCTCCAAAATTTCTTGTACATAATCATGATCGGATAGATTCATATTTGCAAGAAGTGAATTGGAGCCCGTAATCACCGTTCCACTTTCATCAAGTAAATATATACCTCCATATCTCGGTTCTTTACTGTGCATTTTTTTCAAAATTGATTCCAGCTTCAGTGGGGTTTCAATCGCCATCTCAGCGGTGAAAGATAAAGTATCAAGTGACGTTACTGTTTCAGCAATGAATTTATCCCAGCTTCTTTGGTGAATGGTGCCTGTCCAGATCGCTTGTTCCCTTCGTTCAGCATAATCACGATTTATCGTATCATATAAATTATAAAGGACACCAACGAGAATGGGGCAGATGACAATGACTACGTATAATAAAAAATTGCCTTTACGACTTTTCATCAATTTAGAACTCCGTCATTATAGTAATAGTTCAATTAT
Source organism: Bacillus sp. JJ1532 (assembly GCF_036965085.1). Classification (NCBI taxonomy): domain Bacteria; kingdom Bacillati; phylum Bacillota; class Bacilli; order Caryophanales; family Bacillaceae; genus Bacillus; species Bacillus sp. JJ1532. The sequence continues at coordinate 39,958 of NZ_JBALOW010000021.1, read as the reverse complement.
ATAGTATACCCTTATTTTGCAGAAGAGTTTTATCTCGGAAATCAAGGTAGAATGGCGAATAAATAAACGTCTTCCTTTAATAAAAAAATACGAAAATTGACATAATCCAATTGTTTTCTTATAATTTACTTAGATTTCAAGATAATTATAAAGGATTGGATTAAAGTGAGTACTGAACAAAGTGAACAATCATTGAAATTATTTATCGTACTTTCAAGAGCCTACCGCTCACTCAGTGAAAATGTAAATAAACTAATTCAAACATACGGTCTAAACCCAACAGAATTTGCCGTCTTGGAGCTACTTTATCATAAAGGAGATCAGCCTCTGCAGCAAATAGGAGGAAAGATTCTTTTAGCAAGTGGAAGTATTACGTATGTTGTGGATAAGCTTGAGCAAAAGGGGTATTTAAGAAGGGCCGCATGTGCGAAAGACAGACGAGTTACGTATGGGCAAATTACGGAGAAGGGCAAGTCCTTTATTGAGGGGATTTTTCCAGACCATGAAAAGCATATACATGCTTTAATGTCCGAACTTTCTGAGGAAGAAAAGGATACAGCGATTAGCTTGTTGAAAAGGCTCGGACTATCAATCGGAAAAATGTAAAACGGTCCAAAAGGATCGTTTTTTTCTTTTCTAAATAGAGGGATTCATTCATATATGTAGAATTATAATAATGGTTTTGATAACAGAGGAAATAAGGGGGCAATTGAATTGAGTTTTGAAAATTATACATATACCCGTCCAAATTTAACGGAATTGAGCAAGAAATTTGATGATGCATTAGCAATTTTTAATCAGGCAATGTCGGCTGAAGAGCAAATTTTGGCAATGAAGAAAATTAATGAATTACGCAATGACATAGGAACTATGTTTAACCTTTGTTATATTCGCCATTCTGTTGATACAAATGATGAGTTCTATAAAGCGGAGCAGGACTATATGGATGAAATTCAACCAGAAGTGGAGGGTTTTGTAACTAAATACTACGAAGCTCTAGTCAAATCTGATTTCCGCAATGAATTAGAAGAGAAGTTTGGGTCTCAGCTTTTTGCATTAGCTGAAGCTCAATTAAAAGTATTTTCTCCAGAAATTGTTCCATTGCTGCAAAAGGAAAATAAACTATCTTCCGACTACACAAAATTAATCGCCTCTGCAAAGATTGATTTTGATGGAGAAGAGCGCACTCTTGCACAAATGGAACCATTTACACAGTCTATTGACCGTAATGTCCGAAAAACAGCAAGTGAAGCTCGCTTCGGTTTCTTAGCAGATAATGAGGAAGAGCTTGATCGTATTTTTGATGAATTAGTAAAGGTTAGAACAGAAATTGCCCACAAGCTTGGATATAATAATTTTGTAGAGTTAGCTTATTTACGAATGCAAAGAACGGATTATAATGCTGAGATGGTTGCTAAGTTTCGCGATCAAGTTAAGGAATTTATCGTTCCAATTGCAACAAAATTGAAGGAACGCCAAAGAGAACGAATTGGTGTTGATCAATTGAAGTATTATGATGAGGGCTTTAACTTTAAAACAGGTAATGCAGCACCAAAAGGGAGTCCAGAATGGATTATCGAAAATGGTCAAGCGATGTATGATGAGCTTTCAAAAGAAACAGGGGAGTTTTTCTCATATTTGAGAAAAGAGAACTTGATGGATCTTGTTGCAAAAAAGGGAAAAGCAGGGGGCGGATATTGCACATTTATTGAGAATTACAAGGCTCCATTTATTTTCTCGAATTTCAATGGGACTTCAGGCGATATTGATGTACTTACACATGAGGCAGGTCATGCCTTCCAAGTTTATACGAGCGGAAAATATGAAATTCCGGAATATTATTGGCCGACATATGAAGCATGTGAAATTCATTCCATGAGTATGGAATTCTTTACATGGCCATGGATGGATAAATTCTTTAAAGAGGATACCGATAAATATAAATTTGCCCACTTGAGCAGTGCTTTATTATTTCTTCCTTATGGTGTGGCTGTAGATGAGTTTCAGCATTGGGTATACGAAAACAATACTGCATCTCCAAAAGAGAGAAAGCAAGCTTGGAGAGAAATTGAGAAGAAATATATGCCGCATAAAGATTACGATGGCAATGAGTATTTAGAAAATGGCGGCTTTTGGCAACGACAGGCACATATTTATAATTCACCGTTTTACTATATTGATTATACACTTGCACAAATTTGTGCATTCCAGTTCTGGAAACGATCCAGGGAAGACCATGAAGGAGCTTGGAAGGATTATTTACATCTATGCAGTCTTGGAGGCAGCCAAGCCTTTACTAGTTTAGTATCAGAGGCAAATCTCACTTCACCATTCGAAGGTGGCTGTGTGGAATCTGTTGTTGGAGAAATTGAAAGCTGGTTAAATTCAATTGATGATAAGAGCTTATAATAGTTCGAGAGAATGACAAAAGGCCGGGAAATAACCGGCCTTTTGCTGTAACTATTCCTTCATTTTAATGATAATTTCATCATTTTCTAATACTGCCTGTAATTGATGTTCACCAGGCTGATCAATGATGAAATCAGCTAGCTTATCTTCAAGTTGATCCTGAATAACTCTTCTTAGAGGACGAGCTCCGAAAGCGGGATTATTGCCAAGCTCGGCAAGCTTTGATTTAGCATCATCGGAAACTGTAAGCTGAATGTTTTGTTCACTTAAATTATGATTTAATTCTTTGAGCATAATTTCAACAATGTCTAGCAAATGCTCTTTTTCAAGCGACTTAAACTCAATAATGTTATCAAAACGATTGAGGAATTCTGGTTTAAAGAACTGACCAAGAGTATCCAAAATACTTGCTTCCTTCATCGCTTCATTCGTACCAAACCCAACGTGAATCTCCCTGTGCTGTACACCAGCATTACTTGTCATAATAATGACAGAATCCTTAAAGCTTACGGTGTGTCCCTGACTATCAGTTAAACGTCCATCCTCAAGAATTTGGAGGAATAAATGCTGAACATCAGGATGTGCCTTTTCAATTTCATCAAGCAGGATAATGCTGTACGGATTTCGGCGTACTTTTTCTGTTAATTGTCCAGCCTCATCATGACCGATATAACCTGGAGGTGATCCGATAATTTTCGAAATACTATGCTTCTCCATATATTCACTCATATCAAGGCGAATCATTGCCTCTTTAGAACCAAACAGTTCCTCAGCGAGTGTTTTCGTTAATTCAGTCTTCCCGACACCTGTTGGTCCAACAAATAAGAAGGAACCTATTGGACGGTTTTTAGCTTTAAGTCCAGCACGGCTTCTGCGAATTGCCTTTGCTGCTTTTTGAACAGCTTCCACTTGACCGATTACTTTTTTGGAGAGGTTTGATTCCAAGTTTTTCATCAATACTTGTTCATCTTCCATTAACTTTCCGACTGGAATACCTGTTTTCTTCTCAATGATTTCTTGAATATGATGGATTTCAACAATAGGGCGCGATTCATGGTTATTTGTGTTTAATGTTTTTTCCAGCATCACTTCTTCATCTCGAAGCTTTGCAGCTGCCTCATAATTCTCTTCCTGTAAAGCCTTTTCCTTTTGTCTACCAATTTCCTTTAGCCGTTTTTCGATTTGCTCGAAAGGAGTAAAGTTTGAATTCAAATTGATTTTCGAACCGGCTTCATCCATTAAATCAATTGCTTTATCTGGTAGAAAGCGATCTTGAATATATCGGCTAGATAATGAAATACAAGCTTTCAAAGCTTCTTCTGAATATGAAACTTCATGGTAATCTTCATACTTTGATTTAAGTCCATTAAGAATTTCCATAGATTCTTCAGCTGTTGGCTCTAGCACATAGACCGGTTGAAAACGGCGCTCAAGAGCAGGATCCTTTTCGATCTGACGGTATTCCTTTAATGTGGTTGCACCGACTAATTGTAGTTCGCCTCTCGCAAGTGCGGGTTTTAGAATATTTCCTGCATCCATGGAGCCTTCAGCTGAACCGGCGCCAACTAGTAAATGAATTTCATCAATAAAGAGGATTATATTTTTCCTTTCCTGCAATTCATTAATAATCTGCTTCATTCTTTCTTCGAATTGTCCCCTAATGCCGGTATTAGCAACTAGTGAAGCAACATCCAGCAAGTAAACTTCCTTATTTAGAAGTTTTTTTGGAACCTTTCCTTCGGATATCATTGTAGCCAAGCCTTCAGCAATGGCAGTTTTTCCTACCCCAGGTTCACCAATTAAAACGGGGTTATTTTTATTTCTTCTGTTTAAAATTTCAATAACACGGTTAACTTCTTCATCTCTTCCAATCACCGGATCAATAAGTCCCGCTTTAGCTATCTGTGTTAGGTTTCTGCCGTATTGATCAATAAAACCGTTACGACTAGGCTCCCTTACATCTTTTTGTGCAGATGAGTGTTTTTGATTTTGAGCTGAATTTATGTTTTTGAACAGCTCATCAAACGGCAGCTGATTAAAGCCAGAAAATCCGCTAAAAGATGGGCCGAAGGAGGAACCAATCTTTGCTTTTTCATCCTGGTAGCAGCTTTGGCAGAGAATTAAGTTTGTTTCATTTCCGTTAACATTTACTTTAAATTGTACATTTGCTTCTTTCTCACGACATTTTTGACAAAGCATATGGAATACCCCCTAGTTTAATATTTGACTTTGACCATATTTGACCTTTGGCTTTATTATACTTTGACCTTCTTTGACTTTCAAGTGGAACATCTCGAATTTGGTTTAGTAATTTAATGGAGACTTAAATAATATACTTAGAATGCTCGTCTTAGTTTGTCCTCAGGCTCATATATTGAAGAGAAGGAGGAGATCTTGTGAAGACGAACTGGAGTGCAGCCTTTCAAATAGCTGCCGTGTATGTAGGGACTGTTGTTGGAGCAGGCTTTGCAACAGGGAGGGAAATTGTTGAGTTCTTTTCCCGTTTTGGTTTTATTGGATTAGTTTCAATTTTAATGAGTGGCTACATATTTATTTTTTTAGGATCAAAATTAATGAGGATAGCAGCACGTATTCAAGCAACTTCCTATGAAGAATTGAACGAATATTTATTTGGTAAATTCTTTGGATCGGCCATTAATATATTGATGCTTTTTATGTTGCTCGGGGTATGTGCAGTCATGCTATCTGGTGCAGGAGCAGTATTTGAAGAACAAATGGGATTGTCGAAGTATACAGGGATATTTGTAACGATTGGCCTTTCCATTGCAGTAATGGTTTTAGGTACGAAAGGTATATTTGCTGTTAATTCATTTGTTGTTCCGATGATGATAGGTTTTAGTTTTTTGTTAATGTTTCTTTCAATGAGACTTCCTAATTTTACGGAGCAAATTTTGTATATTCCTTTTGCAGAAGATGGGTGGAAAGCAGTAGTTGCTCCATTTTCATATGCTGCATTGAATTTAGGATTAGCACAGGCTGTTTTAGTTCCAATTGCGACTGAAATTAAAAATGACAAAACCATTAAATGGGGTGGAATACTTGGTGGAGGGGCATTGACCATTATCCTCATTTCAAGTCATTTGACATTAGTTATGCTGCCTCAGCTCGAATCTTACGATATTCCTATGGCAGTAATCATGAAAACCTTTGCCACTTCATTTTTTGGGATTTATGTACTTATTATTTATGGGGAAATTTTCACCTCAGTCATTGGGAATGTATTTGGCATTGAGCGTCAGCTAAGGAAGTACATATCCATTCCCAGTGTAGTTACGGTTTGTATTATTTTTACTATTTGTTATTTTATCAGTTTAATAAACTATGGCACTTTATTATCATATGTATATCCGGTCTTCGGATATATAAGTATTATTTTTATCGTGTTATTGTGGATGAAGCCTTTTAATGAGGCAAGATAAAGAAAAGACCCGTCAATTTTCCAGGGTCTTTTCAGTAAAATGATTATTTGTTTATTAAAATTGTTTTACCCATTTGCAGGAATGCATCTTTATAATTTAAATCTTTCTTTGTAAAAAGAGTCAATTTAAGAGGCTGATTTGAGTTTTTAATTAAATAAGAAGTAACGACATCGTCACCATTGGATGCTTCCAATGCAATTGAATCTTTAAAAAACTCATCAGTACTCGGCACTTCAATGGGTTGAATCGTTTCGTCCACAGCTTGAAGCTGGGCCTTCGTATTTTCTTCCATCATATCCCATTGTACATCAGGAGGAAGAAGTTCTATTCGCATAAAGACATGATCATTTTCAGTTAGAAAAAGAACATCCTTTTGAGGTTCTTCAGCTGTTAAATCAAATTCAGGCAAGACATACATAGAATAAGGCTGATTATCACTTGATTTAAGAAAAGCTGTTTCTTCCTTAGCTTCGCCATTTACAGTATATTGGAGGTTTTGTTCCGGAATACGAACAACCCCATCATCTTCTTTCGTTTGTTCGTCATTATTCGGTTCTACAGTACCTTGTCCATCTTCCGTATTTTGATTTTCCTGTCTTTCCTTATTTATCTCTTCATTTTGAGTTTGATTGGATCCATTCGCTTGATTTTCATTATTGTCAGTTGTTCCACACCCTGAAAGAATGAGTCCTACTAATCCAAAAACAAACATCCATTTTTTTAAATACTTCACTGTAATTCCCCCCTGTAATTGCTAAAAAGCTGATGTAATTATTTAGACGAAAAGTAAAAATAGGAGTTACATAATTATTCCTACAATATCATTTTCTCACTTAAAGATACAAATATATTTGGGAAAATGAGTAGAATTTCACATTTTTATTTCAAGGGAAGTATTACAAATAGGAATAAATCAAAAATTAAATGTGAGACAATTAATAAAGGCATACTTTTTTTCCATGTGTAGAGCCATCCCCAGAAAAGTCCGGCAATTAATGCTGCAAAAGCCAATATCCAGTGTGCTGAGTATAAATGAACGGATGCATAGAGAATAGATGATATAACGATTGCTGCTGGGATACTTGTGTATTTTAACATTCTCTTTTGAACGAAACCGCGCCAAAAAATTTCTTCACCAGGAATAATAATTAACATGAGAACAATATAATGCCAAAGCATCGATGGTGAATATCTTCCATACAGCTTTGAAATGTCCTTCATAAAAGGAAGATTAAATAAATCAATCAAATGAAATCCAGCCCAAAAAACTCCAAATAGTAAGAGGCCAGACCCTATTCCATACGAGAGATATTGCCAAAACGGAGCTTCATCCTTCAATTCTTCGTTTAATATCGAATAGCTGATTAAAAATAAGAGAGAAGCCGAAAAGATATACCAGAAAACAGCTTTATCCTGAAAGGTAAAATACATTAAAAAATGGGCAATAAGAAGCCCGATTATTAGACGGAAATCTGCAGTTATATTTTTCAAACGTCCAAACTCCTTTCTGCAAACAAGTCTATTTTAGCAAAAAGAGCTCAATAATTGTATTCAAATGATTTCTTTTGCTTTAATGAAAATAAAATAGTAAAAAATGCTTAACCTAAAGATGAAAGAAAGGAGGGATATCGTGACAAAATCAAAACGAGAAAAAGAGCGGGCTTGGACTGTCAGGAAGCAAGATCAGAATCCGCATGGTAAAGTAAAGTCACTTAAAGAGATCGCCCAGGAGAAGGAATAATATTGATATAATTTCAAAAAAATAAATAAAAAGCAGTATTTAGCTGCTTTTTATTTAAATATTAAGAAAGTATAACTTTTCTCGAATTTGAGAACTGTCTAGCTACAGCGCCTACCCCCTCGAGGTCA
>NZ_JBALOW010000021.1:23566-32144 GCF_036965085.1 Bacillus sp. JJ1532 | reverse complement strand
GTTCCGAAGGCGCTTCCGCATTTATTGCTAGGAATGCGTTTTCATAAAACAGTTTCCTTCACAATTTTATAATTTTTATGATTAACTACAGTCCTTTGTTCTAGATCAAGGTCTCGATAATTTCCCATATAAGAAAGATCGACGATCACTGAGTTTTCGTTTACCTTTTCGACAATTCCCTGCAATCCATCACGGAATTCAATTACATTTCCTACTTCTGCTTTTTTCAAAAGCCTCGCCCCTTTTTGCAAGATTTGAATTAAGAGATTAATAACATTTTGCACTATATTTTATTTTTCGTAAAGTAATATGTTATTATTTCGTTAAATTACCTAATTTTACCTCGTGTAATTGAGTGCGCTTTCATTGTAATGGCTGCTGGCCATATAAATTTAGATCACATTTGAAGTTTGAGGATCCCATGGAAAACAAAACAATATTCATATAATATAAATGTAATAATAGGATGAGGGTGCTGAAATATGAACGAGGAACAAATTCAAGAAATACTCGAGAAGTTAAAGAATGGGGAATTATCGGAGTACTATGTAACAAAGGAAGAGTTTCTTCCTGTGCGTATTGTACTTGTCAAAAGGGATGATTTTAAGCATTTTAGAGGCATTGCAAAACGCGGAGGGGCTGTGCTGTATAGTTACGTAGAAACAGCTAGAAGTTAAAAGGAATAGGCATTAAAGGATGCTTGAATTGATTCAAGCATCCTTTTTAACATATTGGAGGAGAAATGCACCACGAATATGGTATGAGCTAGGTTACAGAGTTGAACTGACACCATGCAGCCCCGTTTTTTAAATTGCAGATCCGATATTAAAAACATCGTGATAAGGCCCTGGGACTTATGAATCATTTTCCGATATACTTTACTGAGTAAATATGTGTTTTCGATAGATTAATAACTTCCTCGATAAATTTTTCTTGGGATTCTTTAAAGCCATTTTGGATCCAATTTTTGATGAGTCCGTAAAAGCCATAAGCTGTATATCGTTTAAAATAATCCATATTGACTGGGATATTGTTGATGGTTTCGAAAATAAATTGTTCATTATAGATTTTTAAGATCGTTTGAGGGAACCGTGTATGTAGTCCCGGTAACGTGTCATCATAGTTAATCAGTTCAAAAAAATGCTGGTTTTTATAAATATAAGAAACGATATTAAAAGATGGTTCATTTAGCTTGGCTGTATATACTTTCTGACCTGTTACATATGGTTTGCCAACTGAATCTTCTAACCCTTGTAGCATAGAAATAAGTAAATCTTCAGCTATTTCAATTTTATCTAAGTAATGGACATAAAAGGTACTGCGATTATAAGCGGCAAAATCAACAATATTTTTTACAGAAACGGAATGGTAACCCTTTTCTTTTATGAGTTCAATCATTGCTTGCTTTAAATGTTCTTTTGTCCGATTTTGTCGCCCGGATGTCGTATTTTGTTCGTTATTCATGATGATACCTCCCTGAAAATAGACAGATTTATCATAAGTGTCTAATTAGTAGACACTTAATGATATCTTAATGATTGTTAAATGTGTACAAAGTAGTAAAATTTAATTGTGAACAAAATAGCACAGATATTAAATCTAGCTAGCATTTTTCACGAGTATGTAGTATGGGAACTATAATCATGGGGGGAATTTAGAATGGGGAAACTGCAAGACAAAGTAGCTGTCATTACAGGTGGAGCATCTGGAATTGGAGCAGCAACAGCACGTTTATTTGTTTCAGAAGGGGCTAAAGTGGTGCTTGTTGATTTAAATGAGGAAAAAGGGAAAGCTTTTGAAGTAGAATTGAAAGCGCTTAACGCTGAAGCTCTTTTTATTAAAGCAAATATTACGAGTGAAGAAGAAGTAGCAAATATCTTTAAACAAACAGTTGAAACGTTTGGCAAAGTAGATGTAGTCTTCAACAATGCGGGGATCGGCCGTGTTCATCCTTCACATGAATTAGAGTACTCAGAATGGCGTAATACTGTAAATGTTGATTTAGATGGAGTCTTCTTAGTAGCACGTGAATCTATCCGTGAAATGTTAAAAACAGGTGGCGGCACGATTGTGAATACGGCATCTATGTACGGTTGGGTTGGATCACCTGGTTCAGCAGCCTATAACGCAGCAAAAGGTGGCGTGATAAACTTAACTCGTTCACTTGCGCTTGAATATGCAGAACAAAATATTCGTATTAACGCATTATGCCCTGGTTTTATTGATACACCTATTATTCCAGAAGAAAGCAAGCAAGTTCTATCTGCAGCCACACCGATGAAACGCCTTGGTCAAGCGGAAGAAATGGCAAAAGCAGTATTATTCATGGCTTCCGATGATTCTTCATTCATGACTGGTAATAGTTTAATCGTTGATGGCGGATATACGGCTCAATAATCAATTATGGGGTAGGATCTTTTACTTCAAGTTTGAAACAGGCAATAGTTCTTTGTGGATACTAGCTTTGTGGAAATTATTTGTACCATCTGGAACTAAACAGGAAAAAATGACTTTACATTGCTATATATACTTAATTAGAGATGTTTTAATTCAATATAATTCAAGGGGATATAATGATTTTCGTTATGATAATAAAGGGGGAAATTTTTCATGAGCAATCGTTTTGATGGGAAAGTGGTATTAATTACAGGTGCAGGATCTGGTTTAGGACAAGCTTCCGCTTTACAAGTAGCTAAAGAAGGAGCAAAACTTTCACTCGTTGATTTAAACGCTGCTTCATTAGAAGAAACAAAAGGGAAAGTGTTAGAAGTTGCGCCAAACGCAGAAGTATTGCTTATTACTGCAAATGTGGCAGATGAAACAGCAGTTGAAAACTATGTAAATGAAACCGTTGAGAAATTTGGGAAAATCGATGGCTTCTTCAACAACGCAGGGATCGAAGGAAAACAAAACCTAACTGAGGATTTTGGCATTGATGAGTTCCAAAAAGTAGTGAATATCAACTTAAATGGTGTTTTTTACGGAATGAAACATGTATTGAAAGTCATGAGAGAACAAGGCTTTGGCTCTATCGTTAATACTGCTTCTGTTGGTGGTATTCGCGGGGTAGGAAACCAATCTGGTTATGCAGCTAGTAAACACGGTGTGGTCGGATTAACAAGAAACTCTGGAATTGAATACGGTCAATACGGAATCAGTATTAAAGCCATAGCACCAGGCGCAATCATGACACCAATGGTTGAAGGTTCATTAAAACAAATGGATCCAGATAACTGGGAAGAAGTAGGAAAACAATTTGTTGAGCCAAACCCAATGAAACGTTTTGGTAAACCAGAAGAAGTGGGTTATTTAGTGGCATTCCTGTTATCTGATCAAGCTAACTTCATCAACGCAACCGTTATTCCAATCGATGGCGGACAATCTTATAAATATTAAAAGATAATTTACCCGCTGATTTTTACTAAAAAAGGTTTAAATTTTCTAATGATACGTAGGTAATAAGAAGACATCGTTCTAAGTTCTATGAGCGGTGTCTTCTTTTTTGATGTAAAGAAAAAATTATTTAAGTCAAATAGTCTAAAGAAGGATTTATGCACATATTCTTTAACATCTATATGACATTTGATGGAAGGGGGTATTTAAAGTGGGGATTAGGCTTATAAAAATTTCAGCCATTTACTTTGCAGTGGGTGTTTTAATCGGATATTATATGTCAACCTCTCATTCTTATGTCCTAACACCGGTTCATGTACACATTAATCTGCTTGGATGGACTGCGCTAACGTTAGCAGGCATACTTTATTATTTATTTCCAAAGCTCGCAGCTTCTAAGTTAGCAAAATGGCATTTTTGGCTGCATAATATCGGCTTGCCTATTATGATGATTGCACTAGCGATTTTAATCACAACCCAAAACGAAGCATTTACTCCAGGAACAGCCATTGGCGCTACCATCACAGTCATCGGCGTATTGCTATTTGTCTTAAATATTTTAATAAATTTAAAAGATAATAAAGAATAGAATTAATAAATGTATATAAACAAAAGGCTGGATTCAACGATATATTAACGTTGAATCCAGCCTTTTTATATTTATTTTTGTTTGAGCTCCATTATTACTTTTCTTGAAAAGTCCTTGAGGGCTTGAATAATTTCTTTCTTTGTCCGTTCGTCCTCTACTGCATTAAAACCGTATGAAAAATTTTTACCCTCAACCTTTTTCCAAACGGGATGGCCTAATTGATGGATCATTTTCCCTTCAATAACGAAGATGACTTCTATTAAATATTGATTTTCAGGAATAAGCAGATTCAGTGGCGTTTTAAATTTTACCCCATGTGGACTGACATCCATAATTTCGGCAGTTTCGACATTTGCTGCTACATAGCTTCCATTTTCTTTAATAATTTTTACAGAGGCTTCGAGTGGTGTTCTAAACTGAAAGCGAAAAGCTTCTTCACGTTTATATCTCATTTATTGACCTCCAGTTAAAGTGTAAATTTTATAGTCAATTTAATTTTTCATTTTCAAATTCACAGAAATTACTATATATTAATTATAATGGAAAAACTATTAATTTCAATCCATTAGGAGGAAAAATGAAAGAGTTAGAGATGCTTCAAACTGAGATTAGTAAAGTAATAGTCGGCAAAGATAAAGAGGTAGAACTCCTTGCCATTTCATTACTATTTAATGGACATATTTTAATGGAAAGTGTCCCTGGTACAGGAAAGACGATGCTAGCTAAAACATTTTCAAAAATAATGAATGGAAAATTTTCTCGCATCCAATTTACACCTGATGTACTCCCAAGTGATGTAACAGGAATACAATTCTTTAATCCGCAGAGACAGGAATTTGAGTTAAGACCTGGTCCAATTATGGCCAATATTGTTTTGGCAGATGAAATAAACCGTGCTACACCTAGAACACAATCAAGTTTGTTAGAGGTCATGGAAGAAGGACAGGTCACGATTGACGGTCATACACTTCCTGTTCATGATCCTTTTATGGTTATAGCCACACAGAATCCAGTAGATTCACAGCAAGGAACCTTTTCTTTACCTATTGCTCAAATGGACCGTTTCTTTATTAAATTATCAATGGATTATCCGAGTTTGGACGAAGAAAGAGAGATTATTCATATAGCAAGAGGTGAAAAAAAATCAAGTGAATTGGAATTAATCTTTACACCATCCGTCTTAGAAGAAATGCGAAATAGGGTAAAGGCTGTGAGAATGAATGAGGAGGTTGAACTGTATCTTATTCAAATAGTCAGAAGAACAAGAGAGCATCCTTCCATTGAACTTGGGGTAAGTCCAAGGGGAACACTTGCTTTAATGAAAGCAGCACAAGGAAAAGCTTTTTTAAATAATAGATCATTTGTTGTTCCTAATGATATTAAAGAAATGGTCCCATACGTTTTAGGCCATAGAATTTATTTAACTACTGAAGCTTCATTAACAAAAACATCTGAACAAGTTTTACAAGAAGTGGTTGAATCAATTCCTGTTCCAGTTGAGGCAGGAGTTTAATCGATGGAGTGGAAAAAATACTCAGTAGAGGATAGTTTCTTCAGTTTTACAGGAGTATTGGCTGTATTTTTAATTTTCTCGAGCTTTTATTTCCAATCATTCCTTATTTTTTTCTTAGCAGTGTTTTTACTCCTATTTGTTTTTGCGAATTCATTTTATTTAAAGCATGTGGGAAAGAAGCTTTATCTAGAAAATTTGAAATTGAGAAACAAGTTTTTTCCTCAGGAAAATGGAGAGTGGGTATTAGTTTTTGAAAATAAAGGACTTCCAATAATGAAGGGGCAATTAAGAGTATATTTCGATGATCAGGTAGCTCCTTTAGATGGTTTTGGAGATAAGCGGCTTACAAAATATGAAGTGAACCTTCCGATGTCATTAAACTATAATCAGAGAACGATTGTTAAAATTCCTTTTAAAACAATTAAAAGAGGAGTTGCAAAAATTCGTACAATTGAATTGCAAATTCCGCACTTCTTTGGTTTAGGTGAAACGGTATTAGAATATAAATTTTTATTTTTACCTGAGGCTCTTGTGTATCCTTTGCCTTTTCCTGTGAAAAATAAGGGTTTGTTTCTTTCTGTCCGACCGGGCGAATCCCCTGCCAGCTTTTCCTTGTATGAGGACTTCCTATCCCCCGCGGGAACTAGGGAATATGTATCTTCAGATAGCTTTAATCGAATACATTGGAAAGCAAGCGCTAGAATGCAAACACTCCAAACGAAAATATATGATCGGGTAGCGGAAACGGGTTGGCACTTATCGCTAAATATTGCAAATGGCCATGCTATAAGTAGCCAAATTGAAGAGTTTATCAGCAGTGCAGCGGAACTAGCCTATTATTCAGCCAAACAGCAAATTCCCTTTTCTTTATGCATCAATATCCGAGTTGCAGGGTCTATTCCTTTTTATTATATACCAGCAGGAGTTGGCAATGAGCAGCTTCAAAAAGTACTTGAAGCACTAGCCTATGTTAATCCGTATTCCTCTGCCTATCCGTATGAAAAGATGCTGTCTTTTTACAGTAGACATCTAACAAATCAGCCTTTTTTCATACACGGAGGTCATAGATCAACACAATCTGATGAGCTTCTTCGCCTATTTAAGCAAAAAGGAACATCTGTTTTAGAGCTTACATTAGAAAAAGACTTGGAAGCGATTCTTTTGCCAATACAATTCCCTATGAAGGACGTGATAGGAAATTGAAAAGAAAGTGCTGGAATATCATGTATTTGCTTTGCATCGAAATTATTTTTGGTGCCTTTGTCCTTTTTGTTCCTTACTCATTACATAAAAAGGAGATTCCGCTGTTCTCCTATTTTTCATTAATGGTTTTGGGGTGTTTCTTCTTTACGATATTACTTCTAAAGTATAGTGATAAGGCTAAACTAATATTTTTTATCCTTCTAGCTCCAATTCTCATTTTTGCTGGAGGATGGCTTGGGTTCCCCCTCTTTGGTAATTTACTTATTGTTTTTTTTGTTTTTTGGAGAACGCTATCTCATCATAATGAGTTTGACAAGCAAAATGAGGGATTATGGATAATACTTACCATTGTAACGGGAATTTTTCTAATCTTTTTTACAGGACTTTCATCCGATATATATATGAAAGTCATCGGGGCCATTATGATTGCCCAGTTAATATTTATTACGCTCGGTGGTTTTATTAGGCGTTGGCTAGCTGTAGAATCTGAAATAAACAATAAAAAGCATTTTTTTCTTCCCTTAATGGGCCTTATAGCAGGGATGGGATTTGCAGGGCTTATTATTTCTGCGGGGATGAAGCTGTATGAAAAACTATTTTTCTCATTTTTACAAATAGGGGTAACAGCGATTGCGTTTATTTCCTCTCCGTTTTTCAAGTGGGCAGAGGGAGTAAATTGGTCGGAAAAAATGGAGCAATTTAACAACAGCCAAGGTACTCAAGAGGATACAGTTATTCCAACTGAATGGGAGGATGTTGGAGGACAGATTCCTGTTGACATGACTCTTATTGGGACTATTGTTTTCACAGTAGGTTTAATTTTTCTATTTTTCTATGTTTATAAGCGCAAAAAAATGAAAAATATAGAGAAAATAGAAACTGATACGAAGGGATATTCTACTGAAAGTTTAATTATTAAGGAAAATGGGTTATTTCTTTCTAAAGGTAAAGTGAATGATTCTAAAAATCTTATTCGTAAAGAAATATATGCATTTGAGAAATTTGCAAAAAAGCGCAAATTAGGACGTCTTCCATATGAATCATTGTCTGATTGGATAAATCGGATAGAAATTCTCGATTTTGAGGACATTACTTCAATATATGAAAGAGTAAGATATGGACATTTGCCTTTTTCTGATAAGGAAGAGAAATTAGTTAAGGAGAAGCTCCAGCTCAAAAAAATGGAATTGAAAGCTAGAAAAAATAAAGAGCTGAGAAAATAAAGGGCAGTTGTATGTCTGTTTAGCATGATAATAAGTAGCACAATAAAAAATCCGACTTACCGGCAAATAACAAATGCCGGTTTTTTTTTATTTATTATGTTTATCATTTATCTTTAAAGGCTATGGTAGGAAAAAGGAGGAAAACTTGATGCAACTTAAAGCTTATAAACTATTTTTGCTTATTCTTTTTTCTCTCGTGCTGACAAGCTGTCAGCAAGCTGGATCTGGCCAATCGATCGTAAACAGTCATGCGGAGGCATTGTTGACGAAAAACAATGAACTGCAGTTTCGGTTTAAAATTAATGATAAAATATTAAGCGGAGAGAGGCTTTACAAAGTAAAAGTATCTATACATAATGCAAAACTTGCATCGGCTTTAGGTACAAATGAAATTATATATGGGTCTGATGTAAAATTTACAGGCGAGTATATTGAGGTTAATAATCGCAACGATAACTTTATTTTTATGAATCCGATTCCATTACTTAAAGATCTCCATGTATTTGAAATTGAAAAGATGATCATGAAAGAGGATGCAGTTTCGGTAGAGGTCTTTAATGATAAACAGGTCATTGCTAAAGCTTTTTTAACAAATTTTTCATCTCAGCTATAAAGTGAAACTTCAATCAGTGGGGGTTTTCTTTCATCCCCCACTGA